>CAXBIR010000086.1:0-12057 GCA_963975825.1 uncultured Polaribacter sp. | reverse complement strand
AAAGGTTTATTCTGGTTTAGTTGGTGATGTAGATTTAATTTCTGGTGAATCTTTTGCTTTTGATTATGCAACAGAAAACGGAACTGCAACAGATAAAACTGCAGGTTTTGATGGGCCAACATTATCTCCAAAAAGATTAACAGGTGTTGTTAAGATTTCTAACAGATTGTTAGCGCAAACTTCACCACAAGCAGAATCTAATATTTACGCTTTAATTGGGCAAGGTATTAATGCTGCAATGGTTAGAGCAGCAATTTCTGGTTCTACAAATGGGCCAGAAGGTTTATATGATTCTGCAGGAAATGTGCAAGCAGGAACTGCAGGTGCACCGACTTGGGATGATGTTGTTGGTTTAGAAACTTTAATTAAATCTTCTAATGCAACAAAAGATAACTTGTATTATTTATCTGATCCTGCGTTAATGGGGAAATTGAAAACTACTAAAAAAGATGCTGGTTCTGGTATTTATTTAGTTGGTGAAAACGGAATGCTAAATGGTAAGAAGTATTTAGATACAACTTTAGCAGGAACTTTAGATGCTGGTGCAAGTCATCCATTAATTTATGGTGATTTTTCACAAATGGCAATTGGTTTCTGGTCTGGTGTTCAAATGACAGTAGATCCTTACACTTTAGCTGCAGAAGGTTACACAAGAGTAATTTTTAACATTTATAATGATGTGCAATTAGCGAATCCAAAAGCTTTTGCAATCAGAAAAAACTTTACAGTATAGTTTTTTTTTCTAGTTAGTTGTTTTTAAAAAGCCTGTTTTAGTGGCAGGCTTTTTTTAAAAAAGAGTAAAAATTTAAAATTTAAAAGTGATGGCAAAAGCTAAAACAGTAAAAGTAAAAATTAAAGAACCAGTTGCAGGTAAGTATTTATTATCTCATAATGTAGGTGAAGTTGTTTCTATGGAAGAAAAACAAGCTGCAGTAATGGTAGAAAATAAAGATGCAGAATTTGTAAAATAATCTACTATGGCTACCTATAAAAAATTAGAACATACACCTGTAGAAATTGTAACGCTGGCAGAATTTAAAGCGCAATTAAAAGAAGTAGATCCAACAGAAGCGCATCCAGAAGATGCTTTGTTTCAGTTGTATATAGATGCTTCTGTAGAAGAATGTGAAGATTATATAAATAGAGCCATTATAGAACGCAAATACAAAATTTCAGGAAAATCATTCCAGGAAGTAATAGTACAGAGTTTGCATACAATTCAGTCTATAGACAAGATAGAATACAAGCCAGAAAACTACACTTCAGGAGATTTGGAAGTTTTACCAGAAGAAGCGTATTCTTTACAAAGAATAGATAAAGTAGAAAACAGATTAGAGTATACAGAAGGTTACAATTTACCAACTGTAAAACAATTTACACCAGATGCAGTGCAATTATCTATAACTGTTGGTTTAGGTAAAGTATCAAAAAAAATAAAAAATGCAGTATTGTTAAAAGCTGCTGCAAGGGACCAATACAGAAGCGATTATGTAAAAAATAAAACAACAGCTTCAGAAACATTATTGCAATCTTTTAAAAAGTATTAAGTGAAACCACAACTAGGAAACTTTAAAGAAAAAATTAAAATTAAGCAGGTTGTAAAATCTAAAGATGCTTTAGGTTCTCCTGTAGAAAACATTTCTGTTTTAAAAAGTTTATGGTCGCAAAGAGTAGATGTTTCTGGTTCATATGAAGATGAAGGAAAAATTAGAGTGTTGTTTGATGCTTCATTTTTTGTGAAGTATGATAGGTCTTTAATGACTGGGCAATATGCTAATATGATTGTTGAAGATGAAAACGGATTTGATTTTAAAATAGAATCTGTTATAGAAGTAGAATTTAGAAAGTTTCTACGAATTAATACAGTAAAAAGTGAGTAAATCTTTAGTTGAAATAGAAGGTTTTGCAGAATTAGAAAAGCAAATTAAATTATTAACTAATGATAAAGTAAAAAAGCGTGAAGTTCTTAAGATTTTAGGGCAAGTAGCAAACCCAACTGTTAAAGCGGTTAAAGCTTTAACGCCAATAGGTTCTGAATTAATAAAATTACGAGGTAAAACGTATAAAAGAAAAAATTATTTAGCAGGTATTGGTAGGAAATCTATAGGAAAAAAGAACATGCGTAAAACCAAAAATGCGGTTTTATATGTAAGTCCTAGAAGTTCTAAAAGAGCAGATGGTTGGTATTTAAGGCAATTTGTAATTAGAGGTACAAAATACCAAAAAGCAAATGAATTTATAGATAAAGCGTACAGCCAAACAAAAGGACAAGTAACAAAAGATGCAGAAGTAAAAGTTGCAAAATATATACAAAAACAAATAAACAAATTAAGTAAATAATGCTTTTAGAATTTTCTACACAAATAGTAACAGATTTAAATGCAAGGCAAGAATTATTAGACTTGTTAGATGCAGGTGCAGTTTCTGCATTAATTTCTGAATCTGGAGATGGAGAAAGCTTTGTTAATTATTTTATAAAAAAGAATCCTAGTATTTCTAAAGATGGCGCTACAGAATGGCAAGTTATTGTAGAAAGTTGGTCTGCAAATTATACAGATTCTATAAAAATTGCAGATGAAGTTGCTAATGCATTAAATGATTCTAGTAAATACTACGATTATTTAATGGCAGATTCTGAACCAGTAAGAGTAGAACCAAATACATACGTAGTAACAAAACAAATTTTTAATATAAAACAGTAAAATTATGGCTTTAGATTATAATGGTAACATGCGAATTAAAGCAAGTACCAAAACAATAATGCATGAACAAGAATCTTCTTTTTCTGGTTCTACAGGTACAGAAGAAATTGCTACAAAAGATATTATAGGTAAAGATTATTCTTTACAAGATTTAGAATGGTCTATTACTGGAACAGGTATTTTAGATAATTCTGATGGTGGTGCACAAGTTGATGCTAAAATTTTAATGGATACATGGAAAGCTAAAGAAAAGTTTCCTGTAGAAATGACAGATGAAGTAAATGGAAATCTTTCTATTTCTGGAACAGGGTTTTATGAGAATGTATCTATAAAATCTGCTAATAAGCAGAAAGTAACTTTCGATTTTACTATTAAAGGTATAAGTGAACCAAATTTCGATTTAAACGCTTAAAACTATGCAATTAACTATCAATAAAAAAAACTATCCTATAAAGTTCGATGTTACATTTCAAGATTTATTATGTGAATTTTATGGTTTTGAAAGAATATCAGAATTAAATAAAATTTTTGCGCAGTTAGATTGGTCTAGAGGTTTTACACAAGAGCAAATACAAGCTAAAACAGTAGATGTTTCTTTATGTGAGCCAACTAGAGCAGAAATAAAAGTATTTGGTGAAGTTGTTTATTATGGCTTAAAAAGTGCCAATTCTAAATTTTCTTTGTCTAAAGCAGAAGTTTTAAATACGTTGGTTTCAGATGAAACGCAAATTATAGCAGTAATTAAGCATTTAGGAAAAAGTTTAGTAAAACCTAATGCTTCTGCAAATCCAGAAAAGAGGGGAAAGTAGAAGAAGGGTCAGAAGAAGTAATTTCTTTTGATCCTACTTTTGACGATTTAGAAGCCTTGGCTTGTGGCGAATTAGGTTTAGATATTTCTTATTTCTATAGTTTAACACCTAGACAGTTTGATAATATTTTAGAAGGCTACAGAAAAAAAGAAGCAGTTAAAACCAAATTACAATTCGAGTTAAATAGAGATGTAGAATGGGCAATTACCAGGCAATATCTAGATGATAAGAATCCAGATCATCCAAAAACAATGTTACAATACAAACAGTTTCCTTGGGAAACTGTAGAGAGTAAATCTTTAGAATTAAAGAAAACCAAAACAAAAGCAGAACAGCAGGCGTATTGGGATAACATAGATAAAAAGAAAAATGAAAAATAAGAAAATACAACGAATATGGTATTGTAATAAAATTACGCTTTTGGTAGTTTTGTTTTCTTTTTGTATGTTTGTCGTGCACAAACAGTTTAAGAGAAATCTTAAATTACATTTTAACGATAAGGTATCACTCGTCAAGAGTTACAATAGCGAAAGCGTTGTACTTCCAGTCTTAGACTGTTTGTGCAGCTCTAAAGTGGGTGATACCGCATACAATTATTTTTCGATGCACAAGAAAAACACAATTGTAACAGCTAGCGAACACGCTAATGTTACGTCTATTCAACAAATTTTAGTAAACAATCATTTTAACCTTAAAAACTCTTTCGATTTTTTTAAGTGTTATGTGTCTTTGTTGCCTTATTTCAAAACACAAAACGATGCTTTCGGTTTTGTAAATTCTGTTGCTTTTAAAAGGCATCAATCTTATTCTTTTTTAAATATTCAATCTTTAAAATCTACCATTTATGCATAAAGAAATTTGGAAAGATATTAAAGATTATGAGGGTTTATATCAGGTTTCTAATTTTGGTAAAGTTAAGTCTTTGTCGAGAAAATATAAAAATGGTTTAGGATATTTTGTTTATTTAAGAGAAAGAGTAAAAAAACAAAGAATTAGAGGTGGGTATAAATGTGTGACTATTAGTAAAGATGGTTTTAAAAAAAATTTTTGTGTGCATGTTTTAGTAGCGCAATCTTTTTTAGGAAACCTATCTATGGTTGTTAATCATAAGGATGGTGATAAGCAAAATAATAACTTAGTAAATTTAGAACTAGTAACGCATAGGGAGAATATTACTCATTCTTATTTGAGTAGAAAAAAATCTTCTTCTTTTATTGGTGTTTATCCTAGGAAATCAACAAGTAATCCTTGGGGCTCTTGTATATGTATAAATGGTTCTACGCAATATTTAGGTTGTTTTAAAACAGAAGCAAAAGCGCATCAAGCTTATTTAAATGCTTTAAGGAGTAATAATATTCAAAATAAATACGCTTAATATGGCTGGTTTAGCATCAATAAACATAAAGTTTGCAGCAGATTTAGTGCAGTTTAGTTCTTCTATGCAAAATGCAAATAGAAAGATTACTAGCATGGGTAAAAACCTTAAAAAGGTTGGCGCTGGTTTGTCTGTTGGTGTTACAACTCCATTTGTTGCTTTTTCTGCTATTGCTTTAAAAAATTGGGATAAACAAGAGCAAGCAATTGCACAAGTAAATGCTGGTTTAAATTCTACTGGTAATGCTGTTGGTTATACAAGCGAGCAATTGCAGGGTATGGCTTCTGCGTTGCAAAATAATTCTTTGTTTGGTGATGAAGAAATATTGCAAAATGCAACTGCACAATTATTAACGTTTACAAATATTGCTGGAGAACAATTTGGCAGAACGCAACAAGCAGCAATAGATTTATCTACTCGTTTAGGTGGCGATTTAAAAAGCGCTTCTATTCAGTTAGGAAAAGCGTTAAATGATCCTGTTGCAAATTTATCTGCTTTATCTAGATCTGGTATTCAGTTTTCTAAAGATCAGAAAGAAGTAATTAATAGTTTGGTTGCAACCAATAGATTAGCAGATGCACAAAACATTATTTTAGACGAATTAGCAAAACAATATGGTGGCGCTGGTGAAGCAGCTGCAAAAGCGGGTTTAGGTCCTTTTAAGCAATTACAAAATACAATAGGAGATGTAACAGAAGAATTTGGCGCAATTATAGCAGAAGCTATTATTCCTTTTGTAGATAAAATAAAAGGCGTTGTTTCTTCTTTTCAAAGTTTATCTAAAGAAAGTAAAAAACAAATTGTTTTGTTTGGTTCTATTGCAGCATCTATTGGTCCTATTTTAGTTGGTTTAGGTTTTTTAATGACAACAGTAGTTCCTGGTCTTATTACCACTTTTGGTTATTTAAGAGCAGCTTTATTGTTGGCACAAACTGGTTTCTTAAAATTAACTGCAATAATTGCTGCAAATCCTTTTGGTGCTTTGGCAGTTGCAGTTGCAGCGGTTGCGAGTTACTTTGTGTTTTTTAATAAAGAAAATGATAAAGTAATACAGAAACAAAGTTTGCTTGCAAAAGTAAACGATACTGCAGCTAAATCTATTTCTAATGAAAAAGCAAAGTTAGCAGAATTATTATTTATTGCTAAAGATGAAAGTATTGTAAAATCTGCAAGAATAAAAGCGGTAAAAGAATTAAATACACTTTCACCTAAATATTTAGGAAACTTAACTTTAGAGAAAATAAACACAGATTCTGCAAGAGAAGCAATAGAATTATATAATGCAGAATTATTAAAAACTGCAAAATATAAAGCTGCGCAAGCAAAATTACAAGAAATATCTAGTAAGATTATAGATTTAGAATTAGCAAAAGAAAAGCAATCTGTTGAGTATGCTAAGAAAAAAGCAGAAAGAGAAGCTTCTACAAGTGGTAATCTACGTCAAAAGAGAATAGCTTTAACTTCATTAAATAACGGTTATGAGGAAAGTGTTGTTTTGTCTGATGATCAGTTAAAGAATTTAAAGAGTCAAGAGCAACAGTTGCTTAAAATTATTGCAGCAAATCAGATTATTTCTAAAGTAAAAAAAGTTAAAGGTCCAGGTACTGAAACAAGAAAAGTAGCTACAGTTTTAGATGTAACTGCAAAAAGTGCTAGTTTAAATTTAGCAGATCCTTTGGCTACTGAAGCTGTAAAAATAGATGAAACTTTAGGAGAAATTAATTCTTCATTTATAGATTTTAGTGAACAATCTTCACAAATAATTACAGGTGCAGCTTCTACTGCTTTGGCTGGTTTTGGAGCAATGATTGCTGGTTTGGCTAGTGGTTCTTTAACAATGGGAGATGTTGCAGGAGGTTTAATGCAAACTATTGGCGATTTGGCAGTTCAATTAGGAAAAGCAGCAATAGAAATAGGAGTTGGTATGTTGGCGATTAAAGCAGCATTTACGAATCCTTTTACTGCAATTGCAGCAGGTATTGCTTTAGTAGCAGTAGGTACTTTAATTGCTTCAACTGCAAATATTAGTTCTGGTTCTGGTAGTTATGCAGGTGCTTTTGCAGAAGGTGGTGTTGTTGGTGGTACTTCTTTTTCTGGTGATAAATTATTTGCAAGAATAAATTCTGGTGAAATGGTTTTAAATCAAAGACAACAAAGAAACGTTGCTGGTTTAATTGGTGGTGGTGCTTCTGCGCAAGCAGTAAATGTAACGTTGCAACCTTCTATAGATTTTGTAGGCGATAAATTTAGGGTAATGTTAAATAAAGTTGATTCTAAAAACGCTAGAAAGAAATAATGGATATTAATTTTCTAGACATACAAATAACAGATACGCAAGAAAACAGTTTAGACTTGTCTTTTGAAAACGCTTCTATAAATTCTATAAAATTAATTTATAACGGTCAAGATGATAAGTTTGCAAATATTCTAACTTCTGAATTGCAGTTTTCTTTTTTAGTAAAAGACGGAAGTGATGCAAAGTTTTTTCATTTGTTTACTGGTTCTGAAACAAGATACAAAGTAGAATTAATAGATGTTTCTGTTGTTAATTATCCTAAAACAATATGGACTGGCTTTATTTTGCCAGAACAGTTTAGTGAGCCATATTCTAGTGGGCCTTTCTTTGTAGATTTTGTTGCAACAGATAGATTAGCATTGCTAAAAAATAAAGATTACGTTGGTTTTTCTAAAGTTTCTGTTTTACAAGTTTTAAATTCTTGTTTGGTAAAAACTGGTTTAGTTTTTCCTGTTTATTTTTCTGAAGCAATACAAAATGCAGGTTTTAATATAGATTATTTAGATTTAGAAATAGATACAGATTCTTACAAAGAAGATGAAGAGGCTATTAGTTATTTTGAAGTTTTAGAAAAGGCTTTAAAATCTATTGGTTGTGTGTTGTTTTTGTTTGAGAATAAATGGTATGTAATTGGTTTAAATAAATTAAAAGAAAAAACATTATCTATTAAAAAATACAGTTCAGATGGTTTTTTTAATATGTATTTAGATGGTGTAGAAAACTACACTAGAAATGTTCTAAATTCTAAATTTGTGGCAACGCCAACTGTAAATGTAATTTCGCCTTTACAGAAAGTTACAACCACTTGGGAACACGATTTTGCAGAAAATTTAATTCCTGCAGATGCTGTAACGCATATGCCTGTAAATATTGAAAGCAATATAGATGATAGAACGCCTAAATATTGGAATGTAACAACAGATAAAAGTTTGTTGTTGTATGTTTGGTTGGTTCTTTTAGATCCTAATTTTGATTATACTTCTATAGATTTTAATGCATATTATAATGGCTTTAAAGCAGTGCAAAATCCTAGTGTAGAAGATGCTAATTTAGGGCCTTCTCTTTTTATAAATACTGTAAATTCTGGCGTTATTGCAATAGCAGATTTAGATACTAATTATATTTCTTTAGAAGATTCTTTTTTTGTGAATGGTTCTAGTGATTTAGATAGGTTTGCATCTTTAAAAATTGAGTTTTTTATTCAGAAAAATTTGAATAAATCTACAGAAGAAGTACAAGATTATTTTGCAATTTCTGGAGAAATTACAGTTGTAGAAAATAATGGTTCTGGTAAAGCTAGAATTACAAGTGCTGGCCATAATTTAACAACTGCAGATGTTGTAGGAATATCTGGCACAACTGTTTATGATGGCGCTTCTTTGGTAACTGTTGTAGATGGTAATAGATTTGATATTGATTTAGATTTTGTAAATACTAGAATTGGAGAATTTAAAATTTTGCCATTTGCTAAAAACTTTTTCTTTGCAATTACAAAAAAAGAATATAAAACTTCTACAGTAGAAGAAATTGTTTTTTCAAACTTTACAACTGCAGGTATTCCAGAAAATAGATATGGCTTTAATGTTAGTTATTCTAATTTAGAAATAAAAGGAATTTTAGATTTAGAAAAAGTTTTGTTAGATGAAGATGGCTGGTATAATATTCGTTTATATCCTCATGTTACAAATGATTTTTTAGGAGATTTATTGGTTTACAAAACCTGCGATTTTACATTAAAAGAAGTAGATAAATTTAAAGTAATTAAAAGTAGAGATATAGATTATACAACTGCTTTAGATTTAGATTTATTTCATTCTTCTAGCGCTTTAAACTTGTCTAAAAAAGCGTTTACGTTTTCTAGTGCTTTTACACAAAGTGTTTTAGCTGGTGATGTTGTTCCTGGAGAATTAACAGTTACACCAATTTCTTATAGTACAAAAGATAATTATTACTATGGTAGCCTTTTAAATACAGAAATTACTGTTGTTTTAAATGGTAATGATTATAGAAAAATAGAAGGTGGTTATGCGGTTTATGTAATTAGAGCAGGAGGAACTGCATTAACAGAAATAACAGAAGATACTTATTATTTAGAAGAAACTTCTACTGGTGCTTATTTGTTAAAACAATTGGTTTTTCCTTTTTCTACGTTTGAAGAAATTAGAGAAACAGATACTATTTATATAAAAGCAGAAGATTTTGGTATTAGTTTACGATATGCAGAATATTGGCTAGATAGATGGCGCAGATATGATGTAGATGAAGATGTGCCAATGTATGAAGCAATTGCTAAAATGTACCACGATTTGTTACATGAATACAATTTTGTAGTTACTGGTACTTACTTAGGTTTAGTTTCTCCTTTAGAATTAATTTCTTTTGTTTTTAAAGGTGAAAGAACATTTTACCCAACCAATTTGCAATTAGATCTGCATGCAAATACTACAGAATTAACAATGATAGAATCTAAAAACGAAAACGTAACAGATTATGAGTAGTAATAATGTAATTCATAAAATACAAATATCTGTAAAAGCGCATTTTGGAGATGTAGAAAGAAAATTTGAAAACGTTTTTGAAGAAACTGTTTTTGATACAGAAACTTTTGAATTTGATTAAGTAAATATAAAAAAAGAATATGACATTAGTAAGAAGAGGAGAAAAAGGAAGTCCTGTTTCTGCAGCAGAATATGATGCAGTTGTAGATCAGGTAGAAAACAACCAGGATGCAGTAAAAGAAATTGAAGCAAGATTTATAGATGCAGAAGTAACTTTATCTTTTGGCGATTTAGCAGAAGCAACTGCATATTGGACCGAGCAAAACAATGCAGGAAATACGCCTTCTAATGATGTTTTAATTTTTTTAGAAGATCTAAAAGAAGATTATAAATGGGATTCTTCAGTTGCTGCAAAAGCAGTAGAAACTGGGCGTACTTTTTTTGAAAAAGCAGAAGTATTAGATGTTATTAAAGAAGAGGAAGAAGCTAGAATTGCTGCTGATTCTCTAAAGTTATCGAAATCAATCATAATAGATGAAGTTATTGTAAATATTTTTGATGAAAATTACACGCCTTTATTAGGTTATTATAAACTAGATGGAACAATTTCAGGTGAAGGTACTGATACTAATTGGAATCATACAACCCCTGAAAAAGTAAAACAAGTTGTAGATGTTGAGTATTCAGGTACAGAAACCCCAACAAATATAAATCAAGTTGTATTTTTTGATATTAATGGAGATTATATTAGCGGTGTTGTCGGAGGTACTGATGGAAGTGTTACACCACCAGTTAACGCTGAAACTGTAGCTTTTTCTAAAAAATCGGTTGCTGTAAACCCTATATGTTCGTTTACATCCACTGTAGATGTAGCGTTTAAAGATTTAGTAATTTACAAATCTGAGATTATAGATGGTATGGAATCAACGGAAACAAAAAAACCGAGTTCTGCAAATTCTATAAGATTGTTAAATAATAAATTAGAAAGTGAAATTCATGTAGAAAAGACAACAATTACAACGGATATTTTTAATATTCTAACAAATTACTACGGGTATATAAAAGTCGCTGATGGAACAATCCCAGGTTTAGGAACAGATACTAACTGGATTCATACTGAACCAAGAGTTATAAAAGCAGGGGATGTTGTCACTTATACAGATACAGAAACACTTGTAAATGTTGCACAAGTTGCGTTTTATACTTCGGGAGATGTTTTTATATCTGCAATTGCAGGTGATTCTAATGGTTCGACGATAGCCACCCAAGACGGTTTAGTGAGATTTTGTGTTAAAGCTACTGCATTAGATAGTGCTATTTTTACAATAACAGAAACTACAGATAGGCGTATAAAGGATATTGTTGAAGAGAATAAATTAGCAATTGAGGTTTTAAATGCTGAAAAAACAGTAAATACAGTTAAGCAGAAGAATTACAGATGGGATATAAACCATGATTTTATTAACGGACAAAGTTTAGGTCAAGGAGATTGGGTTAATACAATTATATCAGATACTCAAAAATACAACGCATTAATGTTTAACGGAGGTATTAGGACTTGGGAGTTTTTAGACCAAGCCAATGCAAGGAATTCATTTATACCTGCAATTGAGAGAGTTATTACTTCTGCTCCAAGTGGCGCAACTGATAGAGGAGAAACACCAGCAAGTTGTATTACGGAGAAGTTAATGCAATTAATTACTGATGAAGATGGAATTGCGACAACTGACCAGCAATACCAAATATTAGTTTCTGCTCCTGGTCTTGGAGGATTAAGTATTGAAGCTTTATTTGATGGAAATGGTGTTTATTTCCAAAGACTATTACTAGATGTTACAAGAGCTAAGGCAATCGCAGATAGTCAAGGTTTAACTTATGGTGTTGCTATGATGCAATGGATACAAGGAGAAAACAACATGTATAATGATATGTCGCAAACTGAATACCATGACAGAATGGTTGCAGGTTTTGAGTTGGTTCAGTCAAGAGTGAAAGCAATTACAGGGCAAACAGAAGATATTTTAATATCATTGTACCAAACACATGGTTTCGATTGGTATTTTGGTAATAAATGGACTTACCCGGATGTTCCTTTGGCGCAGTTACAAGTATGCAATACTTTAGACTACGTTGATATGGCAACACCTATTTATCATTTACCTTTAAAAAATAACGATGTACACTTTACACCTGTTGGAAGTAAATGGTTTGGCGGTTACTTTGGGATTGATTTTAAAAGAAGAGTCATAGATCAATTACCAAATAATTCAATTAAACCTATTTCTTTTGAAGTTAACGGTAATAATATTTATGTAAAATTTGATAACACTTTTCCTTTAACTTTTGACACTACAAGCGTAGTTGATAGAGGTGTGTC
>CAXBIR010000085.1:0-12388 GCA_963975825.1 uncultured Polaribacter sp. | reverse complement strand
GTTTCTAAGAGAATGGATAAATATGCAAATATGGGAGTTTATAAAGAGTAAATTTCCTTATTTTACAAAAACAAAAAAGCGAAAATCTTATTAGATTTTCGCTTTTTTGTTTTTGTAATAAAACTATAATTTAGATTCCTAAAGAAGTAAATAATTCTTTTAATCTTGGTTCTGATGGTCTTGGTGCATTTGCATCTACAATTTTACCTTCAGTATCTATTAGAATAAATCTAGGAATGGCATTTATTTGATATTCTTGTTGAAAAGAGTAATCTTGTCCTGCCCATAATTGAGTTCCAGATAATTGTTTTGCTTTTACAAAATCTCTCCATTTTTTTTCTGCAGCTTCCCAAGAACCACCACTTCTACTAGATTCATCGGTAGAAAGACTAATAAACTCTATGTTTTTACCATGATATTCTTTTTCTAAACTCTTTAAAAAAGGTATTTGTTGAATACAAGGTCCACACCAAGTAGCCCAAACATCTATATAAACAAACTTACCTTTAAAAGAGTCTAAAGATTTTTTTCCTCCTTTATAATCTGTGTAATCATTAAATTTAGGAGAAATACTTCCTTTAGCTGTAGCTTTGTTTTTAGTGTAAGCTTGGTTAAAGTAAGTTAACATTTGAGAAGTTTGTTGACGAACCATTTTAGATAAAGTACTATCTATATCTTGGTAAGAATTTAGAATACTATCGTATCTTGTTTTAATTGTTTCTAACTTTTTATTAAACTCAACTTCTTCTAATTCTAATAATAAAGCTGGGTTTCCTATGTTTTGACTTTCTTCTATCTGTGCAAGCATAAAATTACTATTACTAGCACCTTGCCCAGAAAATTTGAAGCTAGTCATAAATTTTTCAGCATCACCATTTAAAGTAATATCAAATCCATTTTTTAAATAAATTGGAGCTCTTTTTGTTTGACTGGTTTGAAACGTATAAACAGCAGCTTCTTTAACTTTTAGTGTATCATTAAAACTACCATCTTCATTAATTGTAATTGTTTTAATTGCACCTGCTTGTCCAGATATTGTTATTATAGAATCTTTATTGTTTTCTAATTTTCCAGAAAGAGTAAGGTAGTTTTTAGAGTGTTCTTTAGTACAAGAAGCTATTGTTATAATAGCAAGTAGTAGAATGCTTATTTTTTTCATTATTATATATTAATTTTCGACACAAATATAGAAATTATATTAGAGTAGAATATGTTAATCAATTGTTAGTTTTTTATTTAAGTCAAAAAAAAACCTCAAACTTACGTTTGAGGTTTCTTACTTTTAAGATTCAGTTTCTGTCCTTGTTTCAGGTTTCTTTTCACCTTTCATAATTTCTATTGTGAGCTTATTTTCTTTCTCATCTAAGTCCATAGAAATAGTATCTCCTTCGCTTAATTTAGAATTTACAATTTCTTCGGCTAAAGCGTCTTCAATATATTTCTGTATAGCTCTTTTAAGTGGTCTTGCTCCGTATTTCTTATCAAAGCCTTTGTCTGCTATATAGTCTTTTGCTTTTTCGCTTAATTGTAAAGTATATCCTAAGTCAGAAATTCTACTTAATAATTTATCTAATTCGATATCTATAATTTTATGAATATCTTCTCTTTCTAGAGCGTTAAAAACAATTACATCATCTATTCTGTTTAAGAATTCTGGAGCAAAAGATTTTTTTAGAGCACCTTCTATTACAGATTTAGCATGCGCGTCTGCTTGTTCTTTCTTAGAAGAGGTACCAAAACCAACACCGCCGCCAAAGTCTTTTAATTGTCTAGCACCAATATTAGAAGTCATAATTATTATGGTGTTTCTAAAATCAATTTTTCTACCTAAACTATCAGTAATATGTCCATCATCTAAAATTTGTAGTAACATATTAAATACATCTGGATGCGCTTTTTCAATTTCATCTAAAAGAATAACTGAATAAGGTTTTCTTCTAACTTTTTCTGTTAATTGTCCGCCTTCTTCGTAACCAACATAACCAGGAGGAGCACCAATTAAACGAGAAATAGCAAATTTTTCCATGTATTCACTCATGTCTATTCTAATTAAAGAATCATCAGCATCAAATAATTCACGAGCTAAAACTTTTGCTAATTGAGTTTTACCAACACCAGTTTGTCCTAAGAAAATAAAAGAACCAATAGGTTTGTTAGGATCTTTTAAACCAACTCTATTTCTTTGTATTGCTTTTACTACTTTGGTAACAGCTATATCTTGTCCAATTACTTTTCCTTTAATTAATTGAGGAAGTTCATGAAGTTTATGTGTTTCTGCTTCTGCAACTCTATTTACAGGAATACCTGTCATCATAGAAACTACTTCTGCAACATTGTCTTCTGTAACAACTTCTCTATTTAATTTAGAATCGTCTTCCCATTGTTTCTGAGCAGAATTTAGAGCAGCTTCCATGTTTTTTTCATCATCACGTAACTTAGCAGCTTCTTCATATTTCTGTCCATTAACAGCTTTTGTTTTTTGCTCTCTAATTACATCTAATTGTGTTTCTAACTCTAATATTTGCTGAGGAACAACAATGTTTGTAATATGAATTCTAGAACCTGCCTCATCTAAAGCATCAATAGCTTTGTCTGGTAGGTATCTGTCTGTCATGTATCTATTTGTTAATTTTACACAAGCTTCAATAGCATCATCTGTATAATTTACATGGTGATGTTCTTCGTATTTCCCTTTTATATTTTGTAAAATTTGAATAGTTTCTTCAACTGAAGTTGGGTCTACTATTACTTTTTGAAAACGACGTTCCAGAGCTCCGTCTTTTTCAATATTAGTTCTATATTCATCTAAAGTTGTAGCTCCAATACATTGTATTTCTCCACGTGCTAACGCAGGTTTTAACATGTTAGAAGCATCTAAAGAACCAGTTGCTCCTCCAGCACCAACAATTGTATGAATTTCATCAATAAAAAGAATAATATCCTCATTCTTTTCAAGTTCGTTCATTAAAGCTTTCATGCGTTCTTCAAACTGACCTCTATATTTTGTACCTGCAACTAAGCTAGCTAAATCTAAAGAAACTAAACGTTTGTCAAATAAAATTCTAGAAACCTTACGTTCTACAATTCTTAAAGCTAAACCTTCTGCAATGGCAGATTTACCAACACCAGGTTCACCAATTAACATTGGATTGTTTTTCTTTCTTCTACTTAATATTTGAGAAACACGCTCTATTTCTTTTTGTCTTCCAACAACAGGATCTAGCTTCCCGTTTTCAGCTAGAGCAGTTAAATCTCTACCAAAATTATCTAATACAGGAGTTTTAGATTTTTTTACATTTTTTCCTTTTTGCGGTTGTTCAAACGGATTTGATTTTTCTGAAGGAAATTCATCGTCATCAGAAGGTGTTTCTGCAATTGGGTTACTCGGTAAATCTAATTCATCATCTACATGTAATTGTTTGTATAAAGCTTTCGCTTCATCATAATTTACATGGTATTTCTGTATTAATTTTGTTGTAGGATCATTTTCATTTCTTAAGATGCATAACAATAGGTGAGCCGTGTCAATAGACTCGCTTTGGTATAGTTTAGCTTCTAGAAACGTAGTTTTAAGCGCTTTTTCTGCTTGCCTTGTTAAGTGCAAGCTTTTCTTTTCTGAAGTTTCTGTAAACGTAGGATTTACAGGGTTTAATTGTTCTAACTTTTTACGTAAAAGAATGGTGTCTACATCAAATGCAGTTAAAATTTCCATTGCTTTTCCTTCTCCTTTTCTTAATAAACCTAGTAATAAATGTTCTGTCCCAATAAATTCATGCCCTAACCTTAGTGCTTCTTCTTTACTGAAAGCGATTACATCTCTTACTTTTGGTGAAAAATTATCGTCCATATTTTATTATCTATTGTTGTAAATTTAGTCCTTTTTTTTTTGAATAATTACAAAAAAGATGCCAAGGCTGAAAAACTGACAGTTTGACTTCGAAACTAAGTTAGAAAACTATTGAAAATCAACCTAATAAAACCTTGTTAAAAATTATTAAAAAATGTTGATAACTCTATCTAATTGAAAGGGCTTAAATCTTTGTAAATAGTAATAGAAATAGTATCTTGCCTTGTTTTAAAAAAATGAATAATTATTAATAGAAAATATATATGGCAGACGGAGAAAAGTTAATTCCGATTAACATTGAAGAGCAGATGAAATCTGCGTACATCGATTACTCGATGTCAGTTATTGTTTCAAGAGCATTACCAGATGTAAGAGATGGTTTAAAACCAGTACACAGAAGGGTTTTGTTTGGTATGCATGAATTAGGAATTAAAGCAACTGGGTCTTACAAAAAGTCAGCAAGAATTGTTGGGGAAGTTTTAGGTAAGTATCACCCACATGGAGATACTTCTGTGTACGATTCTATGGTAAGAATGGCGCAAAACTGGAGTGTACGTTACATGATGGTAGATGGGCAAGGGAATTTTGGTTCTGTAGATGGAGATTCTCCAGCAGCAATGCGTTATACAGAGGTTAGAATGCAGAAGATATCTGAAGACATGTTAGCAGATATTGAAAAAGATACCGTAGATCATCGTTTAAATTTTGATGATACTTTACAAGAACCAACTGTTTTACCAACTCGTATTCCTAACTTGTTAGTTAACGGAGCTTCTGGTATTGCTGTAGGTATGGCTACAAATATGGCTCCTCACAATTTAACAGAAGTTATTAATGGTACTGTTGCTTATATTGATAATAGAGATATTGAGATAGATGAATTAATGCAACATATTACTGCGCCAGATTTTCCTACAGGAGGAATTATTTATGGTTATGATGGTGTAAGAGAAGCTTTTCATACAGGTCGTGGACGTATTGTTATGCGTGCTAAAGCTATTATCGAAGAGGTTAAGGGGCGTGAGTGTATTATTGTAACAGAAATACCTTACCAAGTTAACAAAGCAGAAATGATTAAAAAAACTGCTGAACTTGTTAATGATAAGAAATTAGAAGGAATTGCGAATATTCGTGACGAATCTGATAGAAATGGAATGCGTATTGTTTATATTTTAAAACGTGATGCAATTCCTAATATCGTCTTAAATAAGTTATTTAAATATACTCAGTTACAAACTTCTTTTAGTGTAAATAATATTGCATTAGTAAAAGGAAGACCAGAGCAATTAAATTTAAAAGAACTTATTCATTATTTTGTTGAACATAGACATGAAGTTATTGTTCGTAGAACAGAATTTTTGTTAAAGAAAGCAGAAGCTAGAGCTCATATTTTAGAAGGATTAATTATTGCTTCAGATAATATAGATGAAGTAATTAAAATTATTAGAGCTTCTAATAATGCAGATGAAGCTAGAGAATCTTTAATAGAGCGTTTTGAACTAACAGAAATTCAAGCAAAAGCAATTGTAGAAATGCGTTTGCGTCAATTAACAGGTTTAGAGCAAGACAAGTTACGTGCAGAGTTTGATGAAATTATGCTAACAATAACAGACTTAAAAGATATTTTAGCAAACGAACCAAGACGTTACCAGATTATAAAAGACGAGTTGTTACTTATTAAAGATAAATATGGTGATGAACGTAGATCTATTATAGAATATGCTGGTGGTGATATGCGTATTGAAGACATGATTCCTGATACAAAAGTAGTTGTAACAATTTCTAATGCAGGATATTTAAAGCGTACAAATTTAGAAGAATATAAAGTTCAGAATAGAGGCGGTAGAGGTCAAAAAGGAGCTACTACAAGAAATGAAGATTTCTTAGAACACTTATTTGTTGGTACAAATCATCAATACATGATGTTCTTTACTCAAAAAGGAAAAGTATTTTGGATGCGTGTGTATGAAATTCCTGAAGGTGGTAAAAATACCAAAGGTAGAGCAATGCAAAACTTAATCAACATAGAACAAGATGATAAAGTAAAAGCATTCTTAGTTACACAAGATTTAAAAGACGAAGAATATATTAATAGTCACTACGTGATTATGGCAACTAAAAAAGGTCAGGTTAAAAAGACTTCTTTAGAGCAATATTCTAGACCAAGAACTAATGGTATTAATGCAATTACTATTAAAGAAGGTGATGAATTACTGGAGGCAAAATTAACAACTGGAGATAGCCAAGTAATGTTAGCATTAAAATCTGGTAAATCTATTCGTTTCGAGGAAGCTAAAACGCGTCCGATGGGAAGAACTGCTTCTGGAGTAAGAGGTATTACTCTACAACATGAAAATGATGAGGTTATTGGTATGGTTGCTGTAAACGATATGGAAAGTAACATTCTAGTAGTTTCTGAAAAAGGATATGGAAAACGATCTAAATTAGAAGATTATAGGGTTACCAATAGAGGAGGTAAAGGTGTTAAAACTTTAAATATTTCTGAAAAAACTGGTGAGTTAGTCGCTATTAAAAATGTAGATGATTCTAACGATCTAATGATTATTAATAAATCTGGTCTTACAATTAGAATGGCTGTAGAAGATTTAAGAGTTATGGGGCGTGCAACACAAGGTGTTCGTTTAATTAACATTAAAGACTCAGATAGTATTGCTGCTGTTGCAAAAGTAGCACATGAAGAAGAGGTTGAAGAAGAAGAAGTTGATGGTGAAGTAGAAAATGGCACGGAAATTGAAAATGATTCAAATGACAATCAAGAATAATAATAAATTTAATAAGAGTAAAATGAAAAAACAAATATTAGCGTTAACAGTAGGTTTTTTATCAATAGCTTCTTTTGCGCAAAAAAATGAATTAAGAACAGCTGAAAAAGCAATAAAGAAAAATGATTTTGCAACTGCATTATCTGCAATAGCACCTCTAGCTTCTATGGAAGCAACAATGGATGCTAAGTATAAAGCCAAATACTATTTTTTAAATGGACAAGCTTTAGCTGGTAAAAAGAATTATGAAGGTGCAGCAGATGCGTTTAATAATCTTTTTAATTATGAAAAAGAGATTGGAAAGCAAAAATATACTAAAGTTGCTCAGCCAATGTTAAATGATTTAATTCAAAAGGTATCTACAAAAGCAATTAGCGAATACAATGCTAAAGATTATGGTAATGCCAAAGATAATTTTTATTTAACTTACAAATTAAGTCCTAAGGATACAAGTTTTTTATACAATGCTGCACTTAGTGCGTCACTAGTAAAAGATTATGATGTTTCACTAAAATACTATAATGAGTTAAAGGAAATAGGGTATACTGGTGTTACTACACAGTATTTAGCTACTAATAAAAAAACCGGAGAAGTAGAGAACTTAGGAACCAAATCTAATAGAGATACAATGGTTAAATTAGGTCAGCATAATAATCCTGTAGATAAAGTTTCTGATTCTAAACAAGCTGAAATAGTTAAAAATATTGGTTATATTTTAGTAAACCAAGGTAAAACAGAAGAAGCAATTGTAGCTTTACAAGAAGCAAGAAAAGCAAATCCAAAAGATATTAATTTACTTCTTAATGAGGCACAATTATACATTAAGTTAGAAAAAATGGATAAGTTTGGAGCATTAATGGAAGAAGCTATTCAGTTAGATCCTACAAACCCAACATTGTTTTTTAACTTAGGGGTAGTAAATGCAAATGAAGGTAAAACAGAAGATGCAGTTAAGTATTATAAAAAAGCAATTGAATTAAAGCCAGATTATGGTGATGCTTATATGAACTTAGCAGTTGCTATGCTTGGAAAAGAAAAAGCAATTGTTGAAGAAATGAATAAGAACTTATCTAACTTTAAAAAGTATGATGAGCTGCAGGCAAAACAAAAAGATTTGTACAGAGAAGCTTTACCTTATTTAGTTAAAGCAGATAACATTAAGAGAACAGAAGGTACTGTTAGAACTCTTTTAAATATGTATGATACATTAGAGATGGTAAAAGAAGCAGATGCTTTAAGACCTATCTATAAAGAATTAAGAGGACAATAATCTTCTGAAGATTAAAATAAAAAAAACCGAAACTTTAAAGTTTCGGTTTTTTTTATTTTATATAATTTTTTTAATGACTCTGAGTTTATGTGTGTGTTTTTGCAAGTCTGCATTAAAAATACCACTATGATCTAGGGTGTCTATTCTAACTTTACCATAAGCGTGAATTATGTTGTAATCATTTAAGATAATACCAACATGAACTATTTCTCCTTCTTCATTATCAAAAAAAGCCAAATCACCTGGTTCACTTTCTTCAATAAAACTTAAAACTTCACCTTGTTTAGCTTGCTCTTTAGCATTTCTAGACAATTTAAAACCACAAAGTTTATAAACCATTTGTGTAAAACCAGAACAATCTATACCAAAAGGCGTTTTTCCTCCCCATATAAAAGGAGAATTTAAATATGTAAAAGCAGTTTTTAGAATATCGTTTTTTACTGAAACTCCATGATAAACTGCATTGTCATAAGAAAAATTAAAACTACCTAATTTTAAATGACCTTCATTAAATAAAGGTAACTGAGAGCCAATTGCAATAGTAGTTAATTCACTTTTATTATTAATTACAAAATCTAAGATTTCAGCAGAATACGTAGGTATTTCGTTCCCTATTAAATTATAAAAGTCTTCAGTAATTTCTTGATATTGTTTGTTATCTACAAAGCCTTCAAAACCATCAAAAGCTAAACGTACTTTACTCCAGTTTTTTTGCTTTTCAATAATTTCAAAATGTTCACCAAATAGAATCTGACTAGTCATTTCAGACTTGTCAGATTCTTCTGCTCTTATAGGAACAATACTTAAATTACAAATGCCAAATAGCATAAATAGGTAATTGTTTTTTTAGTAAAAATTAAATTCTCTCTATAACCATCGCACTTGCGCCACCACCACCATTACAAATTGCAGCTGCACCAATTTTAGCATTGTTTTGTTTTAAAATAGATGTTAAAGCAATAACAATTCTAGCTCCAGAAACTCCTAAAGGATGTCCTAAAGAAACAGCACCACCATTAACATTAACATTTTTATCTGTAATATTTAAAAGTTTCATGTTTGCTAAACCAACAATAGAAAAAGCTTCGTTTAATTCAAAATAATCTACATCATCTATAGAAATATTAGCTTTTGCTAATGCTTTAGGTAAAGCTTTTGCAGGTGCAGTTGTAAACCATTCTGGTTCATGAGCAGCGTCTGCATAACTTTTAATTTTTGCAATCGGAGTAATATTTAATTCTTTTGCTTTTTCTAAAGACATCAAAACTAAAGCAGCTCCACCATCATTTATTGTAGAAGCATTTGCAGCAGTAACAGTTCCGTCTTTTGTAAACGCAGCTCTTAATGCAGGAATTTTTTCCATTTTTACGTTTTTGTATTCTTCATCTTCAGAAAAAATAACAGGTTCTCCACGTCTTTGAGGAATTTCAACAGGTACAATTTCATCAGCATATTTTCCATCGCTCCAAGCTTTTGCAGAACGATTATAAGATTGAATTGCAAATGCATCTTGATCTTCTCTAGAAAAATTATATTCAGTAGCACAATCATCTGCACAAACTCCCATGGCAACTTTACCATAAGCATCTACCAAACCATCTTTTTGCATACCATCTTCCATTGTAATTGGTCCAAATTTAGCACCATTTCTAGCATGTTGGTAATGAGGTATAGAACTCATGTTCTCCATTCCTCCAGCTACAACAACATCTGCATCTCCTAATGCAATTGTTTGCGCAGCTAACATAATAGATTTCATACCAGAAGCACAAACTTTATTAACGGTTGTACAAGGCACTGTGTTTGGTATACCAGCATATATTGCCGCTTGTCTAGCAGGCGCTTGCCCTAAGCCAGCAGAAACAACATTACCCATAAAAACTTCTTCTACCATTTCTGGAGATAAATTAATTTTTTCTAAAGCACCTTTTATTGCTACAGCACCTAATTTTGTTGCAGGTATAGAAGATAAACTTCCCATAAAACTTCCAATTGGTGTTCTTGCAACAGATACAATTACTACTTCTTTCATATTATATTTTGAGTTTATTTTTTGTTTTAAGATTGTCTGCTAAATTAATCTTTTTTAATCAAATTAAGTAGGATTGTTTCTTTTGAATTTCTAACCTTAACTTTTTTACAGTAAGTTTGTATTAATAAGATAATAAACATGAACAACTTTGTAAATAAACTATATCAAAACAACACAATCATCTATAAAGTGATTTTATTTTTAATCACAACAATTGCTATTGTTTATTTATTTCCAAAAGGAGGGCAGTTTAAATATGATTTTAATAATGGGCAGTTATGGAAATACGATAATTTATATGCTCCTTTCGATTTTGCTGTTCAAAAATCTGAAGAAGAAATTAAAATTGAAAAAAAACAAATAGATGCGAACGCAAAACTATATTTTACCTTTAATAAATCTATTGTTAGTGAAGTAGAAAAGTCTTTTGAAAGAAGAATGTCTGCTTTACCATTGAATGATTCATTAACTATTCAAGATAAAAAGACAATTAATAAAATAGGTATAGATATTATTGATAAGATTTATAAGATAGGTTTCTTAGAGGTTATTAGCCAAGATAGAGTTAGTAATAGAGATGAGTTAGTAGCTGTAAGAAAAGAAAATGTAGTAAAAGACACTCCTTTTAAAAACCTACTTAATTCTAATGAAGTTTTAAAGATTATAACAGAGAATCTAGAAAATAGTTTTAATAGTTTTAGAAGAAAACAAGTTTTTAATATTCTTTCAGAAATAATAAAACCCAATATTACTTACGATGCTGATTTTACAGAAAAAGTTATAGAAAACGAGACTAAAAATATTTCTTACACAAAAGGAAAAGTATCTTCTGGTGGATTAATAATTTTAAAAGGAGATATAGTTGAGGGTAAAAAGTTAGCGATATTAAATTCTCTAAAAAGCGAATCTGAATCTAAGGTTTGGACAGAGTCTAATTATAATTGGATTATTTTTGGATACACAATTTTGGTAGCCCTTGCCTTATTGATGTTGCTACTTTTCTTGAAAAAAAATAGAGTAGAAATTTATAACAATAATAATAAAGTAACTTTTATATTTTTCAATGTTTTTTCAATGATTTTTATTCAAACATTGGTTATAAAATATAATTCAGATTATTTATATGTAGTTCCTTTAAGTGTTTTACCAATTATTTTAAAAGCTTTTTTTGATGCACGTTTAGGTTTGTTTACACACGTTTTAACGGTGCTTTTATTAGGGTATGTGGTTCCTAATAGTTTCGAGTTTATTTATCTGCATATAATTGCAGGTATTGTTACTATTTTAACTGTTTCAGAATTATATAAGAGAGCTACTTTATTTATTTCTGTAGCACAAATTACAGGTATCTATATGGTAACTTATTTTGCTTTTTCTATTATTAAAGAAGGAAATGCATCTCAAATAAATCTAGATTATTTTATGCTCTTTGCAGCTAATGGTTTATTGTCTTTCCTAGCAATTATTTTAATTTATATTTATGAAAAAGTATTTGGTTTAGTTTCAGATGTAACTCTATTAGAACTCTCTAATACTAATTCTAAACTACTAAGAGAGTTAAATGAAAAGGCTCCAGGAACATTTCAGCATTCTATGCAAGTAGCAAATTTAGCAGAAGCAGCAGCAAATGAAATAGGAGCAAATTCTATGTTGGTTAGAACAGGTGCTTTGTATCACGATGTTGGTAAAATGGCAAATCCAATGTACTTTATAGAAAATCAAACTACTGGAGTAAATCCTCATCATGAATTATCTCCTAGAGATAGTGCCAAAATAATAACAGATCATGTTATTAAAGGAGTAGAAATTGCTAAAAAATATAATTTACCAGATAGAATTATAGATTTTATTAGAACACATCATGGTACTAGTACTACGTATTATTTTTTAATGAAAGAAAAAGAAATGAATCCAGATACAGATGTTGATGTCAAGAAATTTCAATATCAAGGTCCAAATCCATTTTCTAAAGAAACGGCCATTTTAATGATGTGTGATGCTGCAGAAGCTGCCTCTAAAAGTTTAAAAACACCTACAGCGCAATCAATCAGTGATTTAATAGATAAGATAATAGAAAAACAAATGTCAGATAATCAATTTTTAAATTCTGATATTACTTTCAAAGAAATTGAAACAATAAAAAAAGTAATAAAAAAGAAATTGCTAAATATCTATCACTTAAGGGTTGAGTATCCTGAGTAGAAAAAAAAGTAAAAAAAAGTAAAAAACATCTTGTAAAATTGTAAATGTAGTATTACATTTGCACTCGCATTTAAAAACAAGTGCGAATAAGTTCTTAAAATAGGAGAGGTGCCAGAGTGGTAATGGAGCAGATTGCTAATCTGTCGACGGGTGACTGTCGCCAGGGTTCGAGTCCCTGTCTCTCCGCAAAATAGTATTAATTCGGGGTGTAGCGTAGCCCGGTCATCGCGCCTCGTTTGGGACGAGGAGGTCGC
>CAXBIR010000084.1:0-12434 GCA_963975825.1 uncultured Polaribacter sp. | reverse complement strand
AGGTTTAAGTTTCTTTAGAGAATTACCTGCAGGTGTTTCTGGCGCTTATAAATTATTTGCAAACATGTTGTCTGTTGGTAAAGAAAAAGAAAGTTTAAAATAATAAATAAGTTAGCAAACATTTTAGCCCTGATAGAGCGGTTTGTTTAAGCTCTTTTGAGGCACGAAAAAAGCGAGTAGCGAAAGCAGGAAATAGCTTCTAAAAAATATATCATAAAATGAAGGAACAAAAATACAAATGGAAAAAAGAGTATTCATTGGTGTTAATTGCTAATGTAATCTACATTATTTTATTCTTTTTTATTACTAATTATTTTACAGTTTAAGCTATGGAAATTACAAGTAAATTACACGCTGTAGACTGGTTAATTTTATCTATAACTCTTATTTCTATTGTAGCTTATGGTACTTATGTAACTAGAAAAAATAAAGATGTTACAGATTATATAAAAGGAGGAAGCGATTCTAAATGGTGGACAATTGGTTTGTCTGTTATGGCAACTCAAGCAAGTGCAATAACGTTTCTATCTACACCAGGGCAGGCTTTTCATAGCGGAATGGGTTTTGTACAATTTTACTTTGGTTTGCCAATTGCAATGATTATTATTTGCGTAGTTTTTATACCAATTTATCATAAACTAAAAGTGTACACAGCGTATGAGTTTTTAGAAGGAAGATTCGATTTAAAAACAAGAAGTTTAGCGGCAATTTTATTTTTAATACAAAGAGGTTTAGCTGCTGGTATTACCATTTTTGCACCTGCAATTATTTTATCTGCAGTTTTAGGATGGAATTTATTAACGCTAAATGTTATTATTGGTTTTCTAGTAATAATTTATACAGTTTCTGGAGGTACAAAGGCTGTAAATGTTACGCAAAAACAACAAATGATTATCATATTTATAGGAATGTTAATTGCCTTTTTTATGATTATGAGTCAGCTTCCTGCAAATATTACATTTACAAATGCACTAGAAATTGCTGGTGCAAGTAATAAAATGGAAGTCTTAGATTTTTCTTTTGATTTAAGCAATAGATATACAGTTTGGACAGGGATTCTTGGAGGAACTTTTTTAATGCTTTCTTATTTTGGTACAGATCAAAGTCAGGTACAACGTTATTTATCTGGAAAATCTGTAAGAGAAAGTCAGTTAGGTTTAATTTTTAACGGATTGTTAAAAGTGCCAATGCAGTTTTTTATTCTTCTAATTGGTGTTATGGTTTTTGTTTTTTATCAATTTAACCCTTCACCATTAAGTTTTAATCCTAATGTAAACGATGCTGTTGTAAATTCTAAATATGTTGAAGAATACAAAGCTTTAGAAGCTGAACATATTGAAATAGAAAATACTAAAAAAATACTATTTGCAGACGGTTTTCAAATTAACGAAAAAGAGCAAATTCAGTCTTTAAATACTAGAGATTTAGAGTTAAAAGCATCTTCTAAAAAAGTAATTAATAAGATTGATGATAAGATAGAAACAAACGACAAAGATTATGTTTTTATTCATTTTATACTAAATAATTTACCAAGAGGATTAATTGGTTTGTTGTTGGCTGTAATTTTATCTGCAGCAATGTCTTCTACAGCATCAGAGTTAAATGCTTTAGCAAGTACAACAGCAATAGATTTGTATAAGAGAAATGTAAAAGGAATTAAGAGTGAAGAACACTTTGTAAAGGCTTCTAAGTGGTTTACTTTGGCTTGGGGAATTATAGCGATTTCTGTAGCCTGTATAGCCAATTTATTCGATAATTTAATTCAGTTAGTAAATATTATTGGTTCTATTTTCTATGGAAATGTTTTAGGAATTTTCTTGTTAGCATTTTTTATAAAATTTGTGAGAGGAAATGCTGTTTTTATAGCCGCTTTAATTACACAAGTTATAATTATTGCAGTATTTGTACTAGATTGGTTGCCTTATTTATGGTTAAATTTACTGGGTTGTGTTTTGGTAATGGGAATTGCAATTTTAATTCAAGCTATTTTTCCATCTAAACCACATAGCAAAGAAGATTTAGAAGTTATTGGTAATAATTAAATTATGGAAAAGAAAATTATACGTTGGGGAATAATTGGTTTAGGAAATATTGCACATAAATTTGCTACAGATTTAGCAATTGTAGAAAATGCAGAATTGGTTGCAGTAGCTTCAAGAAGCCAAGAAAAAGCAGATGAATTTGCTAAGAAATTTAACACTAAAAAAGCCTACAGTTCTTATGAAGAATTAGCAAAAGATACAGAAATAGATGCTGTTTACATTGCTACACCTCATAGTTTTCATAAAGAAAATTCTATACTCTGTTTAAAAAATAAGAAAGCTGTTTTATGTGAAAAACCTTTTGCTATGAGTTTGCAAGAAGTTGAAGAAATGATAGCTGTGGCTAAAGAAAATAATGTCTTGTTAATGGAAGCATTATGGACTTATTTTTTACCACATTATAAATATGTTTTAGAAGCAATAGAAAACGAGAAATTTGGCAAACTTTTAAAAGTAGAAGCAGATTTTGGTTTTAGTAGACCATTTGATGAAACCAGCAGGTTATTTAAAAAAGAAGTTGGTGGAGGTAGCTTGTTAGATATTGGAATTTACCCAATTTTTGTTGCATTATCTACTTTAGGGATTCCAGAAAATATTGAAGCAAAAGCTACTTTTTTTGAAAACGGAGCAGATGCTAGTTGTGATATGTTTTTTGATTACAAAGAAACAAAAGCAGTTTTAAAAAGCAGTTTATTAAAAGATATGGCAACTGAAGCTGTTTTTATATTTAATGAAGGTGTTATAAAGATTAACACTATGTTTCATATGCCCACAACTGTTACTATTATTCAAAATGATAAAGAGGAAACTATCAATTTTAATTACAAAACAATTGGTTATAATTTCGAAACAGAACATTTTAATCAACTTTTAAGAGAAGAAAAAAAAGAAAGTGATATTATGACTTTTGATTTTTCTAGAAACTTAATAAAAACCTTAGACAAGGTTAGAAAAACTATTGGTTTAGAATATAAATCTTAGCCAATTCTTTTAAATCTTATTTGCCAATAAATTCTTTTGGCACAACAATTGACTTTTATTAGTTGAAAATCAATTATTTTTTAATATAATTACTTGATTTTCAATTTTTTAATAAACAAATATAAGATGTTGAATTTTGTAGTTAGATAAATCAATGTCAGTATGACAGATATATAACAAATGAGCAAACCAAAAGTAATGAGATTAGACAATATGTCGCTTCAGAACATGTTAAATGAAGACTCTGAGTTAATTCCTTTAATGACGCCAGAAGACGAAGAAATTATAAATAAAGAAAGTGTACCAGAGATTTTACCAATTTTACCTTTAAGAAATACTGTTTTATTTCCTGGAGTTGTAATACCAATTACAGCGGGTAGAGATGCATCTATACAGTTAATAAAAGAGGCAAATAAAGGCGATAAAGTTATTGGAGTAGTAGCACAGAGAAATGAAGATGAAGAAGAGCCAACGCTAAAAGATATTCATACAACTGGTGTTGTTGCGCAAATTTTACGTGTTTTAAAAATGCCAGATGGTAACATAACTGTTATTATTCAAGGAAAAAAACGTTTTGAAATAGATACAATTATTCAAGACAAACCATATTTAAAAGCAACTGTAAAAGAAGCTATTGAAGACAGAGAGGTTGATAATGAAAAGGAATTTGAAGCAATTATAGAATCTATAAAAGAACAAGCTTTAGAAGTAATTAAGGAAAACCCAATGTTGCCTTCAGAAGCATCTTTTGCAATTAAAAATATTAAGTCAAATTCTTTTTTGGTGAATTTTATTTCATCTAATATGGATTTAACTGTTGCACAAAAACAAGTAATTTTAGAGAAAGATAATCTAAAAGAACGTGCTTTATTAGCATTAAAAAATTTAAATAAAGAACTTCAAAAATTACAATTGCGTAATGATATTCAGTCTAAAACAAGAGAAGATTTAGACCAACAACAAAGAGAATATTATTTACATCAGCAATTAAAAACCATTCAAGAAGAATTAGGTGGCGCTTCTAATGACGAAGAGTTAGAAGAAATGCGTAAGCAAGCAAAATCTAAAAAATGGAATAAAGAAGTTGCAGATACTTTTGAAAAAGAGATCAATCGTTTAAAAAGAATGAACCCTCAGGCTGCTGAATATGGTGTTCAGAGAAGTTATTTAGAATTGTTATTAGAATTACCTTGGGGAATTTACTCTGAAGATAAATTCGATTTAAAACATGCAACTAAAGTTTTAGATAGAGATCATTTTGGACTAGAGAAGGTTAAAGAAAGAATTATAGAACATTTAGCGGTTTTAAAGTTAAGAGGAGATATGAAATCGCCAATTATCTGTTTATACGGACCTCCAGGAGTTGGTAAAACATCTTTAGGAAAATCTGTCGCAGAAGCTTTAGGGCGTAAATATGTGCGTATGTCTTTAGGAGGTTTAAGAGATGAAGCAGAAATTAGAGGACACAGAAAAACATATATTGGTGCAATGCCAGGGCGTTTAATTCAGAATTTAAAAAAATCGGGAACTTCAAATCCTGTTTTTGTTTTAGATGAAATAGACAAGTTAGGGCAAAGTCATCAAGGAGATCCTTCTTCTGCAATGCTAGAAGTTTTAGATCCAGAGCAAAATGAATCTTTTTATGACAACTATTTAGAAGTTGGTTACGATTTATCTAAAATCCTTTTTATTGCTACAGCTAACAATTTAGGGCAAATTCCTTGGGCTTTAAGAGATAGAATGGAAATTATAAATGTAACTGGTTATACTATTGAAGAAAAAGTAGAAATAGCAAAAAGACATTTATTACCAAAACAATTAAAAGAACACGGTTTAACAACTAAAGATTTAAAATTAGGTAAAAAACAATTAGAACAAATTGTAGAAGGCTATACAAGAGAATCTGGTGTTCGTGGTTTAGAAAAGAAAATAGCAAAAGTTGTACGTTTTGCAGCAAAATCTATTGCTCTAGAAGAAGAATATGATATTGCATTGTCTTCAGAAAAAGTAGAAGACATTTTAGGAACACCTAGAAATAGAGATAAATTTGAAAATAATGATGTTGCTGGTGTAGTTACAGGTTTAGCTTGGACACAAGTAGGAGGAGATATTTTATTTATAGAATCTATTTTATCTAAAGGAAAAGGAACACTTTCTATTACTGGTAACTTAGGAAACGTAATGAAAGAATCTGCAACAATTGCATTACAATATATAAAATCTAATGCAGAAGAATTTGGGATAAAACCAGAAATTCTAGATAAATATAATGTTCATATTCACGTACCAGAAGGCGCAACACCAAAAGACGGACCAAGTGCTGGTATTACAATGTTAACTTCTTTAGTTTCTTCTTATACGCAGCGCAAAGTAAAAAATAAATTAGCCATGACTGGTGAAATTACTTTACGTGGAAAAGTTTTACCAGTTGGTGGAATTAAGGAGAAAATATTAGCAGCAAAAAGAGCTAATATTAAAGAAATAATTTTGTGTGAAGAAAACAGAAAAGATATTTTAGAAATAAAAGAAAGCTATTTAAAAGGCTTAACTTTTCATTATGTTTCAGATATGAAGCAAGTAATAGATATTGCGCTTACAAAGCAAAAAGTAGCTAATGCTAAAAAGTATTAACTACTTTTAAATATAAAATAAAAAGCCTCCAATTTGGAGGCTTTTTTTATAGCTTGTTCTTAAATTTTATGTATGGGTTTCTATTATGAAATCTAATTTTTTTCATTTAGTTTCATGTTAAAGTTCTATGAAATTTTAGACTGTTTTTTTATATTTGAGTTGTAAATTTATAAAAATACAGGTTATGGCGTTCTATAATAAAGTGAAATGGGTTTTGGGTATTTTGATGGTTTTTGTATTAATTCTTGCTACAAATTTAATAGATAGAAATAATTTTTTACGCGTTAAAGATTCCGTTGTCACTATTTATGAAGATAGGCTAGTTGCAAATGATTTAATTTTTGATATTTCTAAATCTATTCAAGAAAAAGAAGTGGCTGCAATAAAATTAGATTCTGTTTTCTTTTTTGATAAGAACAACCAAATAAACGAAGGTTTACATGATTTTATTAAAACCTTTGAAGAAACAAAACTTACAACTAAAGAAGTTTTGGTTTTTGATGATTTAAAACAAAATTTTAAAAAAGTAAAAGATTCAGAAATTGTATTTATACAATCAAAATTAAGAAACAGTAACGATTTAGAAAAAGCTATTTTACAAGTAAAAAAGAATTTACATGATTTATCTAAAATTCAATTAAATGAAGGTAGCAGACAAATGTCTATTAGTAAAAAGGCAATAGATACAGTAGAATTGTTTACACAGTTAGAAATATATATATTAATTTTTTTAGCAATTATTATTCAAATAATTGTTATTTATAAACCCAAAGAAGAGTAAATAAAATTTATTTTAATTTTTTCTTTTTAGTATGTAATACAAAAGTAGCATTAAAGCCAAAATGGAAATTACCATCTTTTGTATTGAAGTTATTTGTAGTTTGTGTAATAAAAGTATCTTCAACAAAACTGCGTGCATTAGTTGCATGAAACTGCAGCATTAAATGGCTTAATTCCCAATTTATACCAACTAAGAATGCATTGTAAGTTTTAATTGATTTTAAAGGATTTGTAACATAATAATATTCTGAAACAATAGATGCATGTCCTCCAATTTTGTGTCTACCTCCAAAGCCAATAGCAAATTGATTATTAGAAGTGTTGTCTGAAGAACTACTCTTTCTATGAATAAAAGTAGGTGTTATTTGTACAGATAAATTTGTGTTTATTTTTCTTGCAAACAATGCCTGACTAGTAAATGCATATTTGTTTTGTTTAGTTGTATTGTATAAAGTAGAACTTGTAGATTCTCTTTTAGAAAAACCTTGAACAAACGTAAAACTAAAAGGCATTTTTTTACTTTCTTTTTGTTGCTTTAAAATTTTATATTTAAGTAAACCATCAAAAATTTTATCATGATTTGTGTAACCTAAACCAATAGTAAAATTATCTGTAAAAGCATAATCTAAACCATAACGTGTACTTACTTCGTCTGCTAAAAAACGCTGTCCTTCAAAATTAGGAATATTCCAATACCTGTTATACAAAGAAATTTCTAAAGCACCTTTTTTTCTTGTTTCTATAGAATGACCTACACCAATTCTTGTAGTTTTAAAAGTAGCAATTTCATAGACAGGTATATCTGGAAATTCTTTATCTAATTTATCTAATAAGCTTTGTGCATTTGCATTAGAAACACCAATAAAGAGCAAGATAAAAAAGTTAATTATATATTTATTCTTCATATTGTTGGTATTGAAACTTAAATTTTAAAGAAATAGTTTTAGCTATATTGCTAGATAAAATTGGAGGAATTTTTATATCAAAATCTTTTACTAAAACATTAAAATTACCTTCTAAAAAATATTTATTATTTTCCTTTTTAATAATTGTTTTAATATTTATTTCTTTAGAAATACCATGTATCGTTAAAACGCCTTTTATTATTTTTGTTTGTGAAGCTGCAGATTTTTCAAAGTTTATAATTTTCCCTTCAAAATTAGCTTTAGGATACATGTCAGATTCAATATAACTTTCATTAAAATGTTCGTACATTAAATCTTTTTTAAAGACAAATGCACGCATTAACATACTAACTGCAATTTCTTTTTTTTCTATATCTAAAATACTTAAAACTTGATTGTTTTTTGCTTCAATATTTTCTACTGAAGTGTAAGAAAAGAAGGTTACTTGACCTTGTCTTGCAATAAACTGAGATTTATTTGTATTAAAATCTGTAAAAAAAGTAAGTAGAAGAAGAAGAGGTACTAATTTATTCATTAGAGATTATTCGGGTTTTAAACTTATGTAACAATTCAATAAAATAACATCTTTTAAGAAGCCTTTACAGAGTCCTTTTACTTTTATTTTTTGATGTTTTTTTAAGCTTTTTACTTTTTTTAATTGGCTTTTATTCACGTCGCAAATAATACCAGATTTTTCATTCTCAGTATACAATAATACGGTGTTTCTGTTGTTTAAAAAAGAAATCTCTTTTACAAAACCGGTAACTTCAATAATTTTACCTCCATAAACTTCATTAGATTTATTTTCATTTGTAATAAAAGAAGCAACCAACTCATTAGAATTTAATGATATCTCTGAGCTTACTTTTTCTAAATTTATTTCTGTAGATTTAAAATAAGGAAGCATATAAATATATAGGTTTACCAATAATAGTATGGTTAAGAAAAGGAAAAAATTTTTATTATTTGCTTTCATAATTTAATCAAAGAAAAAGAAAATTAATAGAAATTTGGAAAAAATTTCTTTAAAAAGGAAAAATAAGCTTTAAAGAGGAAATGGTTTTTTTTCAAAAGAAAAGAATAGTGGTATCTTTCAACTTTGCAAAATATACTATGAAAAAAGATAAACTTTATTTTTTAACCTTCTTATCTATTACCGTAATTTTTTTATTAATTGCTTCTATTGCTGTTCAGTTTTTTATAAAAGCTAGTGCAAATCAGTTAATAGAAGTACAAGTAGAATCTAGTAAACGAGAAGCAAATGAAGTTGCTAAATTTTTAGATTATCAACTTTCTAAAAATATTCTTAGAGAAGATGTTATAAAAAATACTCAAAAAATTATTTTAAACTCTAATAAAGATAGTTGGTTTATTAGCGTTTTTAATTGGGGAGGAAAAGAAGTTTGTCATCCAGATATTACAAAAATTGGACAGATTGTTAATTCTAATCAAAGTTTATTAGCTTCTTTAGAAGAAAAGAATAATTCTGAAGATTTATATGATTTATTAGTAAATAGAAATACTAATGATAAAGTTTCAACAGAAATTATACATATTTCACCTTTAAAAAATGCCGATTTAATTGTTGCTGCACATGTAAACATGAATAGCATTTCTGCACAAATGAATACTTTAAAAGTTAATTTTTACCTTATTTTTTTAATAATGGGTGTTTTGGTAATATTACTATCTTTTGTTGCTGTTAGATTTATTGGTAGCGCATATGAAAAACAATTAGAGCTTAAAAACTCTACCTTAACATCGGAAGTTGTAAATCTTTCTAAATTAAATTCAGATTTGGTTTCTTATAAAGAAAAAGTAGTTGAAGTAGCAGAAGAAAATGTTTTAGAAGATAATATTTCTGATGAAAATATAGATAGAGAAAAACAAAGAATTCTTACTTATGTTAGAAATGAGTTGGTGCCAATACCTATTAAAGAGATTGCCTATATTTATACAGAAAACACTATAACATATGTAGTTTGTTTTAACGGAAAAAGATCTACTACAAATGCAAGTTTAGATGATATGTATACAAACTTAAATGCAACTTTATTTTTTAGAGCAAACAGACAATTTATAATAAGCATAACTGCCATAGATAAAATTATAAAGTATGGTAATAGTCAGCTTAAAATTTTATTGCAATCTAAAACTTCCGAAGAAATAATTATAAGTAAGAACAAGGCTGCAGAATTTAAGCAGTGGTTAAATATGTAAGTTTTATAGCTTTTTTTTCAACCAATTGTTTTTTATTTAATGCTCTTTTTTCCTTTTTAAGTATTTTATTTCCCCTTCAGATAACTAAATAAGTCAATACAGGCTTTACTTCCTTTACTTTACTGTACCAAATTTTAAAATTCAATTAAAATGAAGAAATCAGTAAAGTTTAAAACACTATCACTAACATTAATTTTAGGACTTTTAATTACATCTTGTATTTCTAATGTAGAAGAGCAATTAGAAGAAGTTACAGAAAACCCAACAGAAAATACAATTACTTCTTTTAAAACAGTTGTAAAACCAATTATAGATGGTAGATGCTTGTCTTGTCACTCTGCTGGAGGAAACTTTCCAGAATTAACAAGTTATGCCAAAATTAACGCAAATGCAACTATTGTAAAAGATGCTGTTTCTAGTGGTAGAATGCCACAAGGTGGAACTTTAACTTCTGCCCAAATTAAGAGTATTATAGATTGGGTAGATGAAGGTGCTTTAGATAATTAATATATATAATATGAAAGCAAAAAAAATAGGTTTAGTAATTTTAATTACTCTAATTATTGGTGGTTTCTTTTTAAATAAATTGTACAACAAACCACATATAAATATTAATAATGTAAAAGCAGATATTACTTTAACTGCAAATAAAATTTTTACAGATTTTTCTTCGGATGAAATTTTAGCCAATAAGTTGTATTTAGATCAAATAATACAAGTAAAAGGTACTGTTTCTAAAATAGAATTAGAAAATAATAAAGGTATAGTTACCCTACAAACAAAAGATGATTTTGGTAGTGTTCTCTGTTATTTAGCAGACAATTTTTCTATTAATATTAAAGATGTAAAAATAGGGCAAGAACTTTCTTTAAAAGGAATTTGTACAGGTTTTCTAATGGATGTAGTTCTTGTTAAATGTATAATTATTAATTAAATAATATGAAAACCAAATACGCATTATTTATTTGTCTTTTTTTAGTTTCATTTATAAATGGTCAAGATCGTTTTTTAACTAAAAATGGCTTAGTTACTTTCTTTTCTGAATCGCCAATGGAAAATATTGAAGCAAAAAACAATCAAGTTTTAAGTATTGTAGATGCTTCTACAAGTAAAATGGCAATTTCTATTTTAATGAAGTCTTTTATGTTCGAAAAGGCATTAATGCAAGAACATTTTAATGAAAACTATGTTGAATCTGACAAATTCCCAAAAGCTATTTTTAAAGGAGAAATTTTAAACTTTAACACCATTACTTCTCTAGAAAGTAATGTTAGCGTAAAAGGAAAACTTACAATACATGGCAAAACAAAAGATGTTATTATTAAAACTGTCGCTAAAAAAACAGCCGATTCAATTTTAATTACAGGTGTTTTCTATATAGATTTAGAAGATTTTGGAGTAGAAATACCTTCTGTTGTAAAAAATAATATTGCAAAGAAAATTAAAGTAAGTTTCAATTTTAATCACAAACCATATAAAAAATAAATCATGAAAAAATACTTACTAACCACATTCGTAATTTTGTATAGTTTACAGTTTACTGCTCAAGATTTATTAGATGTTTTAGATGCTGAAACACCAAAAACAGAAACTATAGTTACTGCTACTTTTAAAGGAACAAGAATTGTTAATGGACACTCTATAGAAAATAGAAAAGATAATGAGCTAGAATTTATAATTTCTCACAGATTTGGAAGAGTTAATACAGGTTTTGAAGAACTTTTTGGGTTAGATCAATCAAATATTCGTTTTTCTTTTGAATATGGGTTAACAGATAATTTAACAGCAGGTTTAGGAAGAAGTAGTTTTGAAAAAACATACGATGGTTATTTAAAATATAGTTTGTTAAAACAGAAAACTGGTTTAAATTCTTTTCCATTTGCAGTTTCTCTTTTTGGAAGTATTGCTGCCAAAAGTCAGAAAGCAATTGCAGGTTCAGAAAGATCTTTTCTAGAAAGCTTATTTTATGTAGGACAAGTTTTAATTGCTAAAAAAGTAAACTCATCATTTTCATTTCAATTAACACCAACTTATGTTCATAGAAATTTAACAGCTACAACTTTAGACCCTCATGATATTTTTGCTTTAGGTTTAGGTACAAGGCTTAAATTGAATAAAAGAGTTTCATTAAATGCAGAATATTACCAGCAATTTAATAAGTTAAAATCTATAGATGCAAGAAACTCTCTAGCTTTTGGAGTAGATATAGAAACTGGTGGTCATGTTTTTCAAATTATTCTTTCCAATTCAATTACAATGATAGAAAAAGGTTTTATTACAGAAACAACCGGTAATTTTTTCGGAGGAGATATTCATTTAGGGTTTAATTTGTCTAGAACATTTTAATTTTTGTTAATAGTTTGTTGTGTTTTATACTCTTCTAAAAAAGAATGCAACAAACTATATTTTATTTATAAATAGAAATAAAAGTTTCATTATGTTTAAACGCAATTATACAGTAAAAGGTGAAGATGTTAACGATTTTATGGTAATGCAAAATGCTGCTTTTTTAACCTATGCTTCTAAGTTATTTGATGTTTTTCTTTTTGTTAATGGTTTTACAAAGCTAAAAATGAATAGTTTAAAATTAGGTGTTAAAAAAGGTAATGATTCTGTTTTACATTATAATCATTTAATGTTTACACAGCCTTTTTCTATAGTTTTAGATTTTAAAGAATTAGGGTCTTGTAAAAAAAAGATGATAATAGAAATCCATTTTTATAATAAACAAAACGAATTAGTAGCAACAATTATTAGAGAGTTATTTTGGTTTAATTATAAATCTTGGGAAACAATAATACCACCTAAAACAATTTCAAAATATTTTTTTAATAGCAAAGAATATAAACAAGTAGGTTAAAAGTAAATTATTTAA
>CAXBIR010000083.1:0-13156 GCA_963975825.1 uncultured Polaribacter sp. | reverse complement strand
GGTGAAATCTTATTACAATTATGTGAATCTCGTTTAGATAACGTTGTTTACAGAATGGGAGTTTCTAAATCTAGAAGTGGAGCACGTCAATTAGTTTCTCATAGACATATTACTGTAAATGGAGAATTAGTAAACGTACCATCTTTCAGATTAAAAGAAGGAGACGTTGTAGCTGTAAGAGAGAAATCTAAATCATTACAAGCTATTGATGATGCATTAGCATCTAATAGCAACGTATTTGAATGGTTAACTTGGAATTCAGATAAAAAAGAAGGAACTTTTGTTAAGGTACCAGCTAGATTACAAATTCCTGAAAACATTAAAGAGCAATTAATCGTAGAATTATACTCTAAATAATAATTTAAACATATTGGTATTTAGCCAAAGGGTTTATTTGTTTATCTTCAGACTTATATACCGCGCAACTGAATAACAATTAAAAAGAAGAAATATGGCAATTTTAAATTTTCAAAAGCCCGATAAAGTAATAATGATCGAATCTACAGATTTTTCTGGTAGATTTGAGTTCAGACCATTGGAGCCAGGTTTTGGTTTAACAATTGGAAATGCTTTAAGAAGAGTACTTTTGTCTTCTTTAGAAGGTTTTGCAATTACATCTTTAAGAATTGATGGAGTAGAGCATGAGTTTTCTACTGTATCTGGTGTTGTAGAAGATGTTACAGAAATCATCCTTAATTTAAAACAAGTTCGTTTTAAGAAACAAATTGAAGAAACTGATAGAGAAACTGTTTCTATTTCAGTTTCTGGTCAAGAGCAACTTACTGCTGGTGACTTACAGAAATTTATCTCAGGTTTTCAAATTTTGAATCCTGATTTAGTTATTTGTAACATGGAAAAATCTGTAAAATTTAATGCAGAAATTACAATTGAAAAAGGTAGAGGATTTGTGCCAGCAGAAGAAAATAAGAAAGCTTCTGCTCCAATAGGAACAATCTTTACCGATTCTATTTACACTCCTATTAAGAATGTGAAATATTCAATTGAAAATTATCGTGTAGAGCAAAAAACAGATTATGAAAAATTAGTTTTCGATATAGATACTGATGGCTCAATAAATCCTAAAGATGCTTTAACTGAAGCTGCAAAGATTTTAATTCACCACTTTATGTTATTCTCTGATGAGCGTATCACTTTAGAAGCAGCAGAAGTAGATACATTAGGAGATTTAGTTTCTTTTAACAAAAGTGACTTAATGAAATTCAGAAACTTTGGTAAAAAATCATTAACAGAATTAGAAGAACTAGTTATTGTTAAAGGTTTAAGTTTTGGTATGGATTTAAGCAAATATAAATTAGATAGAGATTAATAATCTTTCATATTTTGCTCCTCAAAAAGAGTTGATGCAAGATGAAACTATAAAATAAGGTCATGAGACACGGAAAAAAACACAATCACTTAGGAAGAACAACTTCGCACAGAAAAGCGATGTTAGCTAATATGACTTGTTCTTTAATAGAGCACAAGCGTATTAATACAACAGTGGCAAAAGCTAAAGCTCTTAGAGTTTTTGCAGAACCATTAATTACTAAATCTAAAAGTGATACAACTCACAATAGACGTATTGTATTTTCTTATTTACGTGATAAGTTTGCAGTTACAGAATTATTCAAAGAAATTTCTGTAAAGGTAGGAGACAGACCAGGTGGTTACCTTCGTATTATTAAGTTAGGAAATCGTCAAGGAGATAATGCTCCTATGGCAATGGTAGAATTAGTTGATTACAACGAAATCTATAATCCTAATGGTAAAAAAGCAAAGAAAACTACTCGTAGAGGAAAAAGCAAAAAAGCTGATTCTGCTCAAGTAGAAGGAACTGCAACAGAAGGAAAATCTGAAGAATAAAAAATGAAAATTTTTTAATTATATAAAAGGGATAAACGTTTACGTTTATCCCTTTTTTTATATTTTTACATCAACAAACACAATTAAATATCAATGAAATATCAAACGAGAAAAAAGGCTTTAGTTTTATTAGCTGACGGTACTATCTTTTATGGGAAATCTGTAGGTATAGAAGGAACTTCTACAGGAGAAATTTGTTTTAATACAGGTATGACTGGTTACCAAGAAATCTTTACAGATCCATCTTATTTTGGTCAAATTATGGTTACTGCAAATGCGCATATTGGAAATTATGGTGTAAATGATAATGAGGTTGAATCTGATGGAATTAAAATATCTGGTTTAATTTGTAGAAATTTTAGCTTTACTCATTCTAGAGTTGATTCTGATGGTAACTTAAAAGATTGGTTTGAAAAGCATAACATTGTTGCTATTTCTGATGTTGATACCAGAGCATTAGTTGCATATATTAGAGATAATGGTGCTATGAATGCTATTATATCTACAGAAACTGATAATATTGAAGAATTAAAAAAACAATTATCTTCTGTTCCTTCTATGGAAGGTTTAGAATTAGCATCAAAAGTTTCTACAAAAGAGCCTTACTTTGTTGGTGATGAGAATTCTCCAATTAAGGTAGCTGCATTAGATATTGGTATTAAGAAGAATATTCTTCGAAATTTAGTAAAAAGAGGAGTTTACGTTAAAGTTTTTCCTTATAATTCTGAATTTAAGGATTTAGAATCATTTAACCCTGATGGGTATTTTATTTCTAATGGTCCTGGTGATCCAGAACCTCTTAAAGAAGCACAAGAAGTTGCTAAAGAAATTATTAAAAGAGATTTACCTTTATTTGGAATTTGTTTAGGGCACCAAGTTATTGCTCTTGCAAATGGTATTTCAACTTATAAAATGCACAATGGTCATAGAGGAATAAACCATCCTGTAAAAAATTTACTGACAGGAAAAGGAGAGATTACTTCTCAAAATCATGGTTTTGCTATTAATAAAGAAGAAACAGAAATTAATAATGATATAGAAATTACCCATGTTCATTTAAATGACCATACAGTTGCTGGTATTAGATTAAAAAATAAGCCTGTATTTTCTGTACAATATCATCCAGAAGCAAGTCCTGGGCCTCATGATTCTGAATATTTATTCGATCAATTTATTGACATTATTAAAAATCATTCATAAATTTCTTTACAAAAATATAAATTATTTATTGAAAACGTTTTCGTAAGTAACCGCTTAAACACAAATAAATGAGAAGCTTATTTTGTAAATTAGCAAAGTAAAAAGTAAATTAATTAAATAAAATATATAATGAGTATTATTATTAGCGTACACGCACGTCAGATTTTTGATTCAAGAGGAAATCCAACAGTAGAAGTAGATGTTACTACAGAAAATGGAATTTTAGGTAGAGCAGCAGTTCCTTCTGGTGCTTCTACAGGAGAACATGAAGCTGTAGAATTACGTGATGGTGGTAAAGCATACATGGGTAAAGGTGTTTTAAAAGCTGTAGATAATGTAAATAAAATTATAGCGGCAGAACTTTTAGGGGTTTCTGTTTTTGAACAAAACTCGATTGATCAATTAATGATTGATTTAGATGGTACCCCTAATAAATCTAAATTAGGTGCTAATGCTATTTTAGGTGTTTCCTTAGCAGCAGCAAAAGCAGCAGCTAACGAATTAGGAATGCCATTGTATAGATATGTTGGTGGAGTTTCAGCAAATACTTTACCACTTCCAATGATGAATATTATTAACGGAGGTTCTCATTCTGATGCACCTATTGCTTTTCAAGAATTTATGGTGATGCCAGTTAAGGCAGAAACTTTTTCTCAGGCTATGCAAATGGGATCTGAAATTTTTCATAATTTAAAGAAAGTTTTACACGATAGAAATTTATCTACAGCTGTAGGAGATGAAGGTGGTTTTGCACCAACTCTAGATGGAACAGAAGATGCGTTAGATACTATTGCATTGGCTGTAAAAAATGCTGGTTATTCTTTTGGAGATGAAATTATGGTTGCTTTAGATTGTGCAGCTGCAGAATTTTTTGTTGATGGTAAATATGATTACTCTAAATTTGAAGGAGAAACTGGTAAAATACGTACATCTCAAGAACAAGCAGATTATTTAGCTGAATTAGCGGCTAATTACCCTATTATTTCTATTGAAGATGGTATGGATGAAAATGATTGGGAAGGATGGAAATATTTAACTGAAAAGATTGGTGACAAAGTGCAATTAGTTGGTGATGATTTATTTGTTACCAATGTAGAACGTTTATCTAGAGGAATTGAAAATGGAATTGCAAATTCAATTTTAATAAAAGTAAATCAAATAGGTACTTTAACAGAAACTATTGCAGCTGTTAATATGGCTAAAAACGCAGGTTATACATCTGTTATGTCTCACAGATCTGGTGAAACAGAAGATAATACAATAGCAGATTTAGCTGTTGCATTAAATTGTGGACAAATAAAAACTGGTTCTGCATCTCGTTCAGATAGAATGGCTAAGTATAATCAATTATTAAGAATAGAAGAAGAATTAGGTGCAGTAGCTTACTTTCCTAAAGAAAAAGCTTTTAATATCTAATAATTAAAGTTTAATTATATGAAGCCTCACATTAATTTGTGGGGCTTTTTTTGTTGTATTTAAAGAATAAGTTAATATTATTTAAAAATACTAAAAATCTATGGTCAGGCATTTCAGATTTATTGAAAAATTGGTACCTTCGTGGGAATAAGAAAAAAACAATAAAATCATAATAAATGTCAGATATAGCAAAATTACAAATAGGAGAAGATTCGTATGAGTTTCCTCTTGTAAAAGGAACAGAAAATGAAGTTGCAATAGATATTAAATCTTTGCGTGGAGCTACTAACGGTGTTATTACAATAGATCCAGGATATAAAAACACAGGCTCTTGTGAAAGTGCTATTACGTTTTTAGATGGAGAAAAAGGAATTTTAAGATACAGAGGTTATTCTATTGAAGAATTAGCAGAAAAAGCAGATTTCTTAGAGGTTGCTTATGCTTTAATTTTTGGTGAATTACCAAACAAAGAACAACTAGATAAATTTCATGCAGATATAAAATCTAAATCTGTTGTAGATGATGATATTAAGAAGATTATAGATGCTTTCCCTAAAACAGCACATCCAATGGGGATTTTGTCTTCATTAACAAGTGCTTTAACTGCTTTTAATCCTTCTTCTGTGAATGTAGATTCTGAAGAAGAAATGTACAATGCCATAGTTAAAATATTAGGTAAGTTTCCTGTATTAGTAGCTTGGACAATGCGTAAGAAAACAGGTTTACCATTAAATTATGGTTCTAAATCTTTAGGTTATGTAGAGAATATTATGAAAATGATGTTTGAAGAGCCTAACGAAGAGTATGTAATAAACCCTATTATAAAAAATGCTTTAGATAAATTATTAATTTTACATGCAGATCATGAACAAAACTGTTCTACATCTACTGTTAGAATTGTAGGTTCATCTCATGCTGGTTTATTTGCATCTTTATCTGCTGGTATTTCTGCTCTTTGGGGTCCATTACATGGTGGTGCTAACCAAGCAGTTTTAGAAATGTTAGAAGCAATAAAGGAAGATGGTGGGGACACTAAAAAGTATATGGCTAAGGCTAAAGATAAAAATGATCCTTTCCGTTTAATGGGATTTGGTCATAGAGTTTATAAAAACTTTGATCCAAGAGCTACAATTATTAAGGTAGCAGCAGATGAAGTATTAAAAGATTTAGGAATAGAAGATCCTATTTTAGAGATAGCAAGAGGTTTAGAGCAAGAAGCTTTAAACGATCCTTATTTTGTAGATAGAAAATTATATCCAAACGTAGATTTCTATTCAGGAATTATCTACAGAGCTATGGGAATTCCTGTAGAAATGTTTACTGTAATGTTTGCTCTTGGACGTTTACCAGGTTGGATTGCTCAATGGAAAGAAATGCGTTCTAATAAAGAACCAATTGGTAGACCACGTCAAATCTATACAGGAGAAAACTTAAGACCTTTTAAAGAAATAGAAAAAAGATAATCTTAAATTATTATTTTTACAAATAAATAAAAAGCTTCATATTACATGAAGCTTTTTTTATAACTTTTTTATATGTTAAAATTAAATATTAAAAATGAAACTTCTAGACTTAGAGCTGTTGTTTTGGGTACAGCTAAGAGTATTGGGCCTACACCAAAAGTAGAAGATTGTTATGATCCTAAAAGTGTACAACATGTTTTAGCAGGCACCTATCCTAAGGAAGAAGATATGGTAAGTGAAATGGAAGCAGTTGCTGCTATTTTAGAAAAATATGATGTAGAAGTTTTTAGACCAAAGATTATAGAAGATTATAATCAAATATTTTCTAGAGATATTGCTTTTGTAATTGATGATAAATTAGTTAAGGCTAATATTTTACCAGATAGAGATCAAGAAATAGATGCTATTAATCACGTTATTTCTAAAGTTAATGCTAAAAATATAATTAAATTACCCGAAGAATGTCATGTAGAAGGTGGTGATGTAATGCCTTGGAATGATTATATTTTTGTTGGTACATATTCTGGTCACGATTATTCAGATTTTATTACTGCACGTACAAATGTAGATGCAGTTATTGCTTTACAAGAATTGTTTCCAGAAAAAATTGTAAAATCTTTTGAGTTAAGAAAAAATAATACAGATGCTAAAGAAAATGCTTTGCACTTAGACTGTTGTTTTCAACCAATAGGAAAAAATAAGGCAATTCTTCATAAAAATGGATTTTTAGTAGAGAAAGAATATGAATGGCTACTAAACTTTTTTGGTAAAGAAAATGTTTTCGAAATAACTAAAGACGAAATGTATAATATGAATAGTAATATTTTCTCTATTTCAGAAAATGTAATTATTTCAGAAAAAAACTTTACACGTTTAAACTCTTGGTTAAGAGAAAATAATTTTACTGTAGAAGAAGTTTCATATGCAGAAATAGCTAAACAAGAAGGTTTGTTACGTTGTTCTACAATGCCTTTAATTAGAGATTAAATAAAAAAAAGCATCAAATTTAATTTGATGCTTTTTTTTATCTTTTAAATAATCTCTTATAGGTCTAATAAAACTTTATTAATAGCGTGTATAACTCCATTATTAGCTTGTACATTGGTTGCAACAATTGTACTAACTCTTTCTTCAGGGTCTGTTAATGTAGCACCAGAACTTGTAATGTTTACAGTTAAATCTCCGCCTAAAGTTTCTACATTCATATTATCTGATAAACCAGATTCTTGCACATTAGCGCCAGCAACAACATGAGTATTTAAAGCAGCTGTTAAAGTTGGTGTTGTAATATCACTTAAACCAGAAATTGATAATTCTGCAATTAAAGAAGTAAAAGCATCGTTAGTTGGTGCAAAAACAGTGAAAGGAGCAGGACTTGTTCCTGTAGCAGTAGATAATGTACTAACATAATTAAAACTAGTTTCTCTTGTTAGGGCAGAAACCAAAGTTGAAAAATTAGGATCTGCTGTAGCAAAAGTTACAACTGTAGGTAAGCCAATAACTTCATCTATAACATGCACTGTACCATTATCTGCAGAAACATCAGCAATTGTTACCTTAGAAATTCCGTTAAATTCTACACCATTGTCTGTATTAATATAAATAGACATTTCTGTGTTCGAAGCATCACTAGTAGCATTTGTATTAAAATAACCCGTAGATAAATCTGTCGATTTTAATGAACCAGTAATTACATGGTTTAAAAGAATTTGTCTTAATAATTCTTTTGGTACATCGTTTATTGTTGCATAAGGTGTTGTAGCTAAAAATTTTGTAAAAGCATCATTTGTAGGTGCTAAGACTGTAAAAGAACCAGAACTAGATAAAGTTGTTACTAATTCAGCTCTTGTTACAGCGGCTACTAAACTTGTTAATTCATTATTTACAGCAACGTCTACTATAGTATTTGTTTTAATATCAATGTCTTCATTATCATTACAAGAAGTAAATACACTTACAAGTATTAGCATGGTAAATAATTTGGCAATAGTTTTCATAAATTTTGATTTTTATATTAATTTTTTCGTTTAACAAATTTATTAAATCATTAAACATAAAAATGTTAATCAAAACTTAAAATAAGTTAAACAAAGTTAATTGCTCTTTTTTTAGAGTAGTAATAATTAAATTAAAATTCAATAATGATAATAAAAATTAATAATATTGCATTTTTAATATAGATATATGCAACAAACTACAAATACCATATTAATGATTCGTCCTATTAACTTTAGGAAGAATGAACAAACAGCAATAAATAACTATTTTCAAGAAGATATAGATTTAAAAAATGCTGAAATTAATAGCAAAGCGCAAGATGAGTTTGATGCTTATGTGTTTAAATTAAAAAGTTATGGTATTGATGTTATAGTTGTTTCAGATACTAATACTTCAGATACACCAGATTCTATTTTTCCTAATAATTGGATTTCTTTTCATTCTGATGGAACTGTAGGTTTATACCCAATGTTTGCAGAAAACAGACGTTTAGAGAGAAGAGATGATATTCTTAATGAATTAGAAAAAAATGGTTTCCTTATAGAAAATATTGTAGATTATACTTCTGCAGAAGAGGAAGAATTGTTTTTAGAAGGTACAGGAAGTATTATTTTAGATAGAGTAAACAGAAAAGCATATTGTGCGCTATCTGCAAGAGCAGATGAAGATTTGTTTATTGAGTTTTGTGAAGATTTTGAATATACACCAGTAGTTTTTGTAGCAAACCAAACTGTAGAAGATGAAAGAGAAGCTATTTATCATACAAATGTTATGATGTGTATTGCAGAAACTTTTGCTGTAATTTGTTTAGATACAATAGATGATAAATCTGAAAGAAAAAATGTTCTTAAACATTTAAAAGAAGATAGCAAACAAGTAATTGAAATTACGGAAGCACAAATGCATAGTTTTGCAGGAAATATGTTACAAGTTCGTGGTAAAGATGACGAGTTGTTTCTTGTAATGAGTAAAGCTGCGCATGATTCTTTAACACAAAGTCAAATTGCAAAAATTAACAACCATTGTAAAATTATATCTAGTTCATTAGAAACTATAGAAACTTGTGGTGGTGGAAGTGCACGTTGTATGATGGCAGAAGTGTTTTTACCTAAAAGTTAATTTTTTTCTTGTAAGTAGTTTAATATTCTTTTTTGATACATTTACAAAATGAATTTACTACTGTTAGCCATTGCACCTGTTACAATTATTATACTTTATATTTATTTTAAAGATAAATATGAAAAAGAGCCTATAAAAATTTTAGCGAAGAGTTTTCTATTAGGTGCAACAGTAAGTATTGTTCTTACTTTAGTTTTAGGTTATTGTGCATCAATTCTAATTCCGTTAACAAATGTAGAAAGTATATTTCAACAATTTTTAAAAGCATTTGTTGTTGTTGCTTTTGTAGAAGAGTTTTCTAAATACGTAATAGTAAAATTTTACGCGCAACGAAACAAAGAATTTAATGAACCTTTTGATGGTATAGTATATTCTGTTATGGTTTCTATGGGGTTTGCTGCATTAGAAAATGTTATTTATACTTTTCAATATGGCGCAGGTACAGGTCTAATTAGAGCATTTACTGCTGTTCCTGCACATGCTACCTTTGGTATTTTAATGGGGTATTTTATGGGAAAAGCAAAGTTTTCTAATAATAGAGTAAAACTAAATTTATTAGGCCTTTTATTTGCAACGCTTTTTCATGGAGCTTATGATTTTTTCTTATTTATAAACTTTATACCAGGAATTTCTATAGGAGCTTTTGTTTCTCTTATTATAGGAATCGTGCTTTCTAGAAAGGCAATAAAAAGGCATCAAAATAGTTCTATTTTTAAATAGAATTTATTTTTCTAAAACTTCATCAATAATTACTCCTGAAGTTCCATTTGGAGCTTCAATTCTTAACAAATTAGAAATAGTTGGTGCAATATCTACAATATCATATTTCTTAGTAGATCTTCCTTTTTTAATACCATTTCCGTAGAAAATAATAGGAACGTGAGTGTCATAAGAATAACCAGAACCATGGCTTGTACCTTTTCTACTACTTATTAAAGTTGCAGGGTAAGGAATCATTAAAACATCTCCAGAAAACTTCTGATTGTAACCATTTTGAAGAGAATTCATAATTCCATCTGTAAAATTAGTGGTTTGTAGCGTTCTTGCTGTAACAGCTTTATATATTTTATCAAAATTTACTACTTCATCTGCTAACCTTTGTGCAACTTTATTTTTGTCTAATCCTAAAGCCTCTATCTTCTTTTTGTCTAGAAAAATTTGATAATTAGATACGTTTTCTATTAGCTCTTTAGAGTTAAAGTACTTTTGAGTAACTTCTAAGATAAAGCTTCTAAATTTTTTAATATCCATATAATGTGCAGGTACTTTTAAAGATTCTAAATAAGCAGGAACATGAACAGCTGCATGATCTGCAGTTAAAAATAAAGTGTAATTTCCTTTACCAACTTCAGTATCTAGGAAGTTAAAGAAATTTGCTAAATCTTTATCTAAACGTAAATACGTGTCTTCTGTTTCTACAGCAGAAACCCCGTATCTATGACCAATATAATCTGTAGAAGAGAAACTTACAGCTAAAAAATCTGTAAATTTACTTTTACCTAATTGTTCTCCTTTAATTACTGCTTTTGCAAAATCTACAGTGTAAGTATTTCCTGCAGGAACAGTTTTAATTAAACTATAATTACCGTTTTTCTCTCTTAAACTTTTTAAATCTTTAGGAAAAGTTGGTTTTTCTAATCCGTTTAAATTGTTTTCAAATATATTATCGTCTTTTCTACTTTGAGTATAAGTGTTAATGTCATATAGAGTCTCCCAAGTTGTATTTAAATACTCATCTGCTTTATTATTTTCATTAAATTCAGTTACCCAGTTTGGTAATTCATTCATGTAGAAAGAACTAGAAATCCATTGGTTGTTTTTACCACCATCATACCAATAAGCTGCATTTGCTGTGTGTCCAACAGGTAAAATTGCAGATCTATCTTTTATAGAAATTCCAATAGTTTTACCTTTCATGTTTTGTGCTAGGTGTAATTGATCTGTTACTGTTGTTGTGTATAATCTATTAGGAGATTTTTGACCCACTGTACTTTCATTTCCAATAGTTTTATAATTAGTATCATCTACACAGTAAATAGTTTCTTTTATCAACTTATCATACCAATTATTAGAAATAATACCATGGTTAGCAGGTGTTGTACCTGTGTATATAGATGTATGTCCAACTGCTGTATAGGTTGGAATATAGTTATAATGAGCATTTTCAAGAGAAAATCCATTTTTTAAAATTCTATTAAACCCACCTTCACCATATCTATCTGCATAACGTGTTAAATAATCATACCTCATTTGGTCTATAACAATACCAATTACTAACTTTGGTTTTTCTTTAGTTACCTTGGTATTATTACAATTAGAGAATAAAATAATTGAAGTTAAAAAATAGAAAATAGCTCTTTTCATTATTGGAAAATAATTTAATTTTTATCAAAAGTAATTATTTTTTGTTTTGATATGTGATAATTAACATTCAATTAATGATATTTTAATACTTTAGCTTAAAATTTGTTTGAATGACGTATTTAGAACATGTAGGTAAGTATTTTATGATGTTGGGGCGTGTTTTTAAGAAACCACAAAAATCTCGTATATTTTATCAAGCTTTAATGAAAGAGATTGAAGATTTAGGAATTAAATCTTTGGGTATAATTATGTTTATCTCTTTTTTTATTGGAGGGGTTATAGCACTACAAACAGCATTAAATTTAGATAGCCCTTTTATACCAGATTCCTTAATTGGTTTTGCTGCTAAAAGATCTATTATATTAGAATTTGCACCAACTTTTTGTTGTATTATTTTAGCAGGTAAAGTTGGTTCCTATATAACATCTAGCATTGGTACAATGCGTGTTACAGAGCAAATAGATGCTTTAGAAGTTATGGGAATTAATTCTCTTAATTTCCTAGTTTTACCTAAAATTTTAGCGGCTCTATTTTTCTATCCGTTTTTAATTACTCTAGCAATGGTGTTAGGTATTTTTGGTGGTTGGCTTGCAGGTGTACTTTCTGGTCTATTTGCAGGTGCAGATTATATTACAGGAATTCAAACAGACTTTAAACCGTTTTTAATAGTCTATGCATTAATAAAAACAACTATTTTCTCTTTTATAATTTCTACGGTACCTTCATATCACGGTTATTATGTAAAAGGAGGTTCTATTGCTGTAGGTAGAGCAAGTACACAAGCTGTTGTTTGGACAACTATTTTAATAGTGATTGCCAATTATTTTCTAACTCAAATGTTATTAACCTAATTTATGATAGAAGTTAAAGATTTACACAAAGGTTTTAATGGAGTTGAAGTTTTAAAAGGAATTACAACGACTTTCTTACCTGGTAAAACAAATTTAATTATAGGACAAAGTGGTTCTGGTAAAACAGTTTTCTTAAAATCGTTAATTGGTCTTCATGTTCCTGAAAAAGGAACAGTATCTTTCGATGGAAGAATAAATACAGAATTTACTCAAGAGCAAAAAATGCAATGGAGACAAGAAATTGGTATGGTTTTTCAAGGAAGTGCATTATTTGATTCTCAAACTGTAGAAGAAAATGTAATGTTTCCTTTAAAAATGTTTACAAAAAGTTCTCAATCAGAAATGCTAGATCGTGTAAACGCAGTTTTAAAAAGAGTAAATTTAGAAAATTCAAATAAAAAGTTACCCGCAGAATTATCTGGAGGTATGCAAAAAAGGGTAGCAATTGCCAGAGCAATAGTTATGAATCCTAAATATTTGTTTTGTGATGAACCAAATTCTGGTTTAGATCCACAAACAGCAATTGTAATAGATAATTTAATTCAAGAAATTACAGACGAATATAAAATTACAACCGTAATTAATACTCATGATATGAATTCTGTAATTGAAATTGGAGAAAAAATAGTTTTTTTAAATAAAGGTGTAAAAGCATGGGAAGGAACAAGTGAAGATATATTTTCTACTGAAAATGAGTCTGTTGTGAGTTTTGTGTATTCGTCTAATTTGTTAAAAAAAGTTAGACAAGTTTATTTATCTGAAAAAAAATAAAAAAAGTCTTGTTTTATTTAAATTAAGATGTATATTTGCACCCGCTAAGCGAAAAGAAAATGACCTGGTAGCTCAGTTGGTAGAGCATCTCCCTTTTAAGGAGAGGGTCCT
>CAXBIR010000082.1:0-13656 GCA_963975825.1 uncultured Polaribacter sp. | reverse complement strand
AAGATAAAAAGCAATTTTTTGAAATCTTTTCTTTAGTTACTCTTTTTAGTTGTTTCATTTTTTTAATATTATTTTTCTACAGAAATAAGAAGAAAACTAAGTTTTTAGCATTAAATAGATCCAATAATTTTAATATGTTAATAATGCAATTGTTTCAATTATTTTATTATTCTGTAGATTTTAGAACCGATCAAAGTTTTTTAAATCCGATATATAACAATATTCAATTAGCGGTATTTGTGTTGATTTTACTCTTTTATTGGTCTGGTGAATTTGTGTATAAGAAGAATAAGCAATTTGTAAAAACATATTATCCTGATGTAATTGTGTAAGCTATGGAATTAACAAAAGAGCAAATAAAATATATCGATCATTTATTAGAAAATGAAGGTATAAAGTTTTGGGATATTAGAATTGAAATGTTAGATCATGTAGTTTTAGATGTAGAAAAACGTTTACAAATTTCGCATTCTAATTATCAATTTAAAGAATTGGTGCAAGACGCTCTTGTAAAACTAGGGTGGAAAGAAAATTTTAATGGTGGTGGCTTAGACCATGTTTTTCAAAAGATAATAACTCAATATGCAAAAAATAACAGAAAAAATTTTTCAGAATATTACAAAACATATTATCTAAAGTTAAAGAGTTTGTTTCTAATACTAATTTTTTGGGCATATTTATTTATAATTTATGATAATGCAACATTAATAAAATACTCTTTTATTAGTCTCATTTGTTTATTCTTAATCTTTATTTTTGGTTTCTTTTTAAAATATAAGGTGTTTCAATCATCAAAATTAAATAGTCTTATTTTTTTAGTATCTCTTCCTGTAGTCATTTTAAATATAGCTTTGAATTGGCCTAAAGTTTTCTTTGGTTTTGAGAAATTAAGTAATTTATATGTAGCTGTAATTATGGCAATAATTATTCCTTTCTTAGCAATTGGAGTGAATTTTATATACGAAGAGTTTAAAGTTGCACAAAGTATTTACAAAAAGTTGATTAAAGAATGAAATTAACCCAAAATCACATACAAGAACTCTACAAGTTCACAAAAAAACATTATGTATATCATTATGATGTACAAACAGAATTGGTAGATCATTTAGCAAACGATATTGAAGAAATTTGGGAAGAACACCCTAATTTATCATTTGAAGATGCAAGGCAAAAATCATTCAAAAAATTTGGAATTTTTGGTTTTATGGATGTTGTGGAAGCTAAGCAAAAACAGATGAATAAACGCTACAGAAAGATTTTATGGCGTTTTTTTAAAGAATGGTTTACATTACCTAAAATAGTAATTACATTAACTATTTTTCTATCATTATTTTTCTTTTTCCAAATTCAATATTCTGAATATTTTCTTTTAGGAATCTTATTTATTTTAGTTGGTTTCGATTTATTTAATCAAACAAAAGCAAGAAGAAATCAAAAAAAGAAAGTAAAAAATGAAGACATAGTTTTCTTGTTAGAAGATATGATTGGGCAAACAAGAGGTGTTTTCTCTTGGCTTGTTTTTATTAATATTTTTAATACAATTAATGCTTTTAAAATTTCTTTTAGTTCTATAGAAAACCATTGGTTATTGCTTATTTCTTTTTCTGCTACTTTAATAATTTTGTTGTTTTATGTTACTGCATATTTAATACCAGAAAAAGCAGAAGAATTACTAATTGAAACCTACCCAGAATATAAACTTGCAAAAAGTTTGTAACAAAAACCAAAACTTAGCTACCTATTACCAATCAAACTAAATTAACCAAACTTATGATTCTACGTTTTTTAAAATTAGAATGGAAACAATTTATTCGTTCTGCTTCCTTTGGAAAAAGTATTGCTGTAAAAATTATTATGGGCTTTTTTGTCTTGTATTTTTTAGCTACTTTTTTAGGACTTGGTATAATGGGATATTTTATATTAAAAAAGCAATTTCCAGAGTCTGATCCTCTACAATTGGTAAACTCTTATCTTTTGTATGCTATTCTAGGAGATTTAATTTTTAGATATTTAATGCAGAAGCTACCTGTTATGAATATTAAACCGATGCTTATTTTACCAATTAAAAAAAGTAAGTTGGTTAATTACGTATTAGCAAAATCATCGGCTTCTTTTTTTAATATTCTAGGTTTGTTTTTTTACATACCTTTTGCAGTAGTGTTAATTAAAGAAGGTTATAACACTACAGGTGTTTTAGGTTGGTTATTTACTATGATTTTAATCATTCAGTCTGCTAACTTCTTAAATTTTTTAATCAATAAAAATAATATTGCTTTAGGTGGTATTGTAGTTATTTTGTTATCATTAATTGGTTTACAGAAGTTTGGTATTTATGATGTTACAGCTTATGGAGGATTTGTTTTTGATGCAATTTATGCAAACCCTATTTTCTCTTTAGTTGGAGTTGCTGTTTTAGCTGTTTTATATTCTTTAAATTATAAACAACTTAGAAATCTTGTTTATTTAGACGAAGCAGTTTCACAAAAAGTAGAAGAAGCAAAATCTACAGATTTATCTTTTGCAGATAGATTAGGAGACATTGCACCGTTTATAAAAAACGATATGCGTTTAATTTGGAGAAACAAAAGAACTAAGACTGTTTTTCTTATGTCGTTTTTATTTCTTTTTTATGGGTTGATATTTTTTACTCAGAAAACATATAGAGATATGCCTGCAATGTTAATGTTCGCTTCTTTATTTATAACAGGAGGTTTTACTTTAAACTATGGTCAGTTTATTCCTGCTTGGGACAGTTCTCATTATAAAATGTTAATGAGTCAAAGTTTTAAATACAGAAAATTTTTAGAATCTAAATGGATTTTAATGGTGTTTATGACGTCTTTTCTATACATTTTAAGTTTTCCGTATTTATATTTTGGACTAGATATTTTCTTAATGATAACTGCTGGCGCAATTTTTAACATTGGTTTTAATTCGTTGTTCTTATTATATGCAGGTTCTTTTAATAGAAAAAGAATAGATTTAAATAAAAGTGGTTTTGGTAATACACAGGGCACAAGTGCAACTCAGTTTTTAATTATACTACCATTAATGGTTTTACCAATGTTACTTTTTTGGTTGTTTAACAAATTTGTTGGTGGTAATTCTGGTTACATTGTAGTTGCAGCAATAGGTGTAATAAGTCTGCTTTGTAAAAAGTACGCAATGAATTTTATAGAGAAAAAGTATATTAAAAATAAATATGTTATGATTAACGCTTTTGGAAAAGAAGCATAATTTTCAACTTAAAAGAAAACACAATGATTACAATAGATAAAGTATCAAAAAAATACGGAAAAGCAGAAGTTTTAAATGTAGAAAAAGTTGAAATACCAAAAGGACAAAGTTTTGGCTTGGTAGGAAACAACGGAGCAGGAAAAACAACATTATTTAATATACTTTTAGATTTAATTAGACCAACAACAGGTGCTGTAACTAACAACAAAATTATAGTTAGCCAGAGTGAAGATTGGAAAAATTTTACAGGTTCTTTTATAGATGAATCTTTTTTAATAACATATCTAACACCAGAAGAATATTTCGATTTTATTGGAGATTTAAGAGGAATGAATAAAGCAGATGTTGCTACCTTCTTAGCTCAATTTGAAGACTTTTTTAACGGAGAAATTGTTGGAAAAAAGAAATATTTAAGAGATTTAAGCAAAGGAAATCAGAAAAAAGCAGGAATTGTTGCTGCAATGATGGGAAACCCAAAAGTGGTTATTTTAGATGAACCTTTTGCAAACCTAGATCCTACAACACAAATTAGATTAAAGCAAATTATTAAAAAACTAACAGAAGATAGAGATGTTACTGTTTTAGTTTCTAGTCACGATTTAACACACGTAACAGAAGTTTGCGAACGTATAGTTGTTTTAGACAAAGGTGTTGTTGTAAAAGACATAGAAACATCAGAAGAAACTTTAAAAGAATTAGAAAGCTATTTTGCTTTATAAAAAACAGAAATGAAGAAGAAAGCAGTAAGAATAAGATAAATGTGATATCCATTTTAGACTATTCTTAATTTATTACTATTTTTACACTCTTATTTATACTATTTTCACAAGAAATTAGTTTTAGATAAGAGTTTTTTTAATTTATGAAACACATCAAAAAAATACTTCTTTTAACTGTTCTTCTAGGAACTATATATGCTTGTAGTACAAAAAAAGACACTTTAATTAGAAGAAACTACCATGCATTAACATCTCATTTTAATATCTTATTTAATGGCGAAGAAGCTTTTAAACAAGGAATTGAAGGTATTAACCAAGGTTATAAAGACGATTGGTTTAAACAGTTACCAATAGAGCCAATAGAATTTGATGATCGTAAAATTGCTGCTCCAACTTTTAAAAATAATGGCCCTGGAGCAGGTTTTGGAAGAAAAGAAAAGGAAGATGAAGCAGAAAAACCTTTAGGACCTTTTGAAAAAGCAGAAGAAAAAGCAGTAAAAGCAATACAAAAACACGGCATGAATATTAATGGCTTAGAAAGAAATAGCCAAATAGATGATGCTTATTTGTTGTTAGGAAAAGCTCGTTATTATTCGCAACGTTTTGTACCTGCAGTAGAAGCCTTTAATTATGTTATTGCAAATTATCCAAATGCAAGTTTAATTGCAGACACAAAAATTTGGCGAGCAAAATCTAATATTAGAATGAATAATGAAGAGTTTGCTATAGAAACGCTAAAACTTTTGTTAGTTATTACAGATACTTTAGAAGCAGACTTATCAGATAAAATTAAAGAAGACGCAAATACAGCTTTGGCAATGGCTTATGTACAATCAGACAGTTTACAAAACGCCAAAAAGCATTTAACATTAGCTGTTAGAACTCAAAAAAACAAAGCACAAGCAGCCAGAAATATGTTTGTTTTAGGGCAGATGTATGCAAATGAAAATAAAAAAGATTCTGCAGCATTTGTATTTAATCAATTAATAGAATTTAAAAAAGCACCTTATAAATATAGAATTCACGCAAATATAGAATTGGCTAAAAATGCAGCTAATGATTCTATTTCTTCAAGTGTTTTAACAAGATTAGAAAAGTTAATTAAAGACAGAGAAAATAGACCTTACTTAGATCAATTATATTACCAAGTTGGCTTTTTACACGAAAAAAACGATAGCGTTTCTTTAGCAATAGATTATTACAATAGATCTTTAAGAGCAAAAAACGGAGGTGATAAACAGAAAAGTTTTACGTTTGAAAATTTAGGAAATTTATATTTTAAGAATTCAGAATATCAATTTGCAAGTAGTTATTATGATAGTGTTTTAAATGTTTCTAAAGATACTTTAGACCTTCGTATTAGAAGAGTAAAAAGAAAACATAAAAACTTAGCATCTTTAATTAAGTTCGAAGAGTTGGTTACAGTAAACGATAGTATTATTAGAATTGCATCTTTACCAAAAGCAGCACAAGAAGATTTTTTTAAGAATTACATAGATAATTTAAAAAAGAAAGATGAAGAAGCTGCGCAATTAAGATTAAATCAGATTGCATTTGGTGGTACAACAAATTCTTTACAAGCAACAAATAAAGGAAAATGGTATTTCTATAATAATCAAACATTAGGTTTTGGTAAAACAGAATTTTTAAAAGTTTGGGGAGACAGAAAATTAGAAGATAATTGGCGTTGGTCTGCAAGCATAACTTTTAACAGCGATAATAAAGACTCTGTTATAGCAGCAACTAAAGACACTAGATATGATTTGGCTAGTTATTTAGAAACTATTCCTACTAAAAAAGAAAAAATAGATACTTTAAAGTTAGATAGAAATGAAGCTTTATATGAGTTAGGTTTAATCTATAAAGAACAATTTAAGAACAAACAATTAGCAATTAAAAGATTAGAAAGAGTATCTAATTTAAACCCAAGAAAAGATTTAATTCTTCCAATAAATTGGCATTTATACCAAGTTTATAAAGATTTAGGTGAAACCGAAAAAGCAACTATTTACAAGAACGTAATTCTAACAACATATCCAAAAACAGTTTTTGCTCAGCTAATAAGAAATCCTGAGAAAAAAATAGAAGAAAGTACAGAAGTAAATGAAGTTGAAAATACTTATAAGAAATTATATTATTTATACAAAAAAGGAAAATTTAAAGACGTATTGGTTAGTGTAAATGATGTTTTACCAACAATTACAAATTCTAAATTAAAACCAAAGTTCGAGCTTTTAAAAGCTTATGCAATTGGTAAATATTTAGATAAAAACACATATAAAGACGCTTTAGAATTTGTTGCAATTAACTATGGAAACACAGAAGAAGGAAAGAAGGCAAAAGAAATTTTAAAACAATTAAACAAGTAGTTATGTTTAGCAGTAAAGACAAAAAACAAGAAAAGCAAAAAGGAAAACCAAGAACTATGGAAAGAAATGTAATTGCAAAAAACTCAACTTTTGTTGGAGATATAACCTCAGATGGAGATTTTAGAATAGATGGTATTTTAGAAGGAAATTTAAAAACAAAAGGTAGAGTTATTATTGGAGTAGAAGGTTTAATTAAAGGAACTGTAGAATCTACAAACGCAGATATTGAAGGTAAGTTTTCTGGCCAACTTTCTGTAGCAAACACATTAACAATAAAATCTACAGCAAATATTTCTGGAGACGTAACCATTGGTAAATTATCTATAGAACCAGGAGCAACTTTTAATGCAACATGTGCAATGAAAGGAGCTTTAAAAGAATTGAACAACGGTAATGAAACAAAAAAACTCTCAGAAAAAACCGCTTAATAAAGCCATTCAGCTTTCTGGAGCAGGCCTACAAATGGGTTTAACTATTTATTTAGGCTTTCTTTTAGGAGAATGGTTAGATAAACAATTTGAAACTTCTTTTTTAGCAACAACAGTTACGTTAATTGCAATTTTTGTAGCAACATACGCACTTATAAAACAAGCAAATAAAATAAATGATTAAAAGAATTGCTAGTATCCTTTTAGTTTTTGTTGTTTTATATTTTGTGGGTTTCTACTTGCATCAAAATATACTAGCAAATTTAGACGAAAATGTTTCTTTCTCTTTGCAGAAATTATACCTTTTTCATGCAGGTTTTTCTATCTTAATATGTGTTAATTTTCAGTTGCTATCTAATGTTAATAAGATTTCTGAACAGCTAGGTTTTATCTATTTAGGAGCTTTGTTGTTTAAAATACTACTTTTTTCTGCAACCTTTTACACAGCAATAATTTCAGAAGAAAATTTAACTACAATATCTAAGATTTCTCTATTAATACCAACATTTATTTTTTTATTAACAGAGGTAGTTTTTGTTTCAAAAATCTTAAACAGAAAGCATTAAATTTTATTTTGAAAAAAAAGTTTGTAATTTTGAATTAATGCGTACCTTTGCGCCGAATTTAGAAAGCGTATTTTTACAATGAAGATTGCACAAAAAATAATCAAGTATCTTACAATAGCAGTAATAGCGGTTATTACAAGTACAACTTTTGCATCAGAAGCAGATAAAAAAGATCATTCTCAAAAGGATGGAGGTCAGGTTAATACACAGGCAGAAGTTACTGCTTATATTAAACATCACCTTAAAGATTCTCATGATTTTACTTTTTTCTCTTATTCTACAGACGAAGGAGAAAGAAAACATTTTGGTTTTTCTTTACCAGTAATTTTATGGTCTAGTGAAGGTTTAGTTACTTTTATGTCTTCAGAATTTCATCATAATGATGATGGACATGTAATTGTAGAAAAAAACGGATTAAAATTCGCGAAGATTCATAGTAAAGTTTATGAATTAGATAAAGGAGCAACTTCTGTTTCTTTTGATGACACACATCATGCAACAAACGCACACAAAACATTAGATTTTTCTATTACTAAAAGTGTTGTAGGTATTTTATTTGCCGCTCTTTTAATGTTTTTAGGATTCTCTAGATTAGCAAAGCAATATAAAACTAGAAAAGTGCCAAAAGGTTTTGGTAGAGTTTTAGAGCCTTTAGTAATTTATGTTAGAGACGAAATAGCAAGACCAAATATTGGTGAGAAAAAATATAAGAAGTTCATGGGCTTTTTATTAACTGTATTTTTCTTTATTTGGATCTTAAATTTATTAGGTTTAACTCCATTAGGTTTTAATGTTACAGGGCAAATTGCAGTAACTGTTTGTTTAGCATTATTTACAATGGTTATATATATAACTAACGGAAGTAAAGATTTTTGGGCTCATACATTATGGATGCCAGGTGTACCATATATATTAAGACCTATATTAGCAGTAATAGAATTGGCTGGTTTTATTTTAATTAAACCATTCTCATTATTAGTGCGTTTATTTGCAAACATTACAGCAGGTCACTTTGTGGTAATGAGTTTAATTGCTTTAATGGTAACAATGAAAGAAGCTTTTGGACCAGTAGCGTCTACAGGAATGTCTTTAGCGTTAGCATTGTTTATAATGGTTATAGAAATTTTAGTAGCCTTTTTACAAGCATTTATTTTCACGATGTTATCATCGTTATTTATTGGTATGGCTGTAGAAGAGCATGACCATCATTAAAAATCTTGATGAATAATCAAGTATAAAAGAGAATTAGAATTTGTTTAATTAATATATTTAAAAATCAATTAGTATGTACAATTTAATTGGAGCAGGATTAATCGTTATCGGAGGTGGTATTGGATTAGGTCAAATCGGTGGTAAAGCAATGGAAGGTATTGCTCGTCAACCTGAAGCAGCTGGTAAAATTCAAACTGCAATGATCATCATTGGAGCCTTATTAGAAGGTTTAGCATTTGGTGCATTAATCTTAGGAAAAGCATAATTTTCCAAAAAAGAAACAAAAACACTTTTCTGTAACGGTTGGTTACAGAAAGTGTTTTTAAATTAAACAAAAAACAATATAATTAGTTTATAGAATGGAAACTTTATTAAACGATTTTTCACCTGGGTTGTTCTTTATGCAACTTATCATCTTAATAATTTTATTATTTTTGATGAAGAAATTTGCTTGGAAACCAATTTTAAATTCATTAGAAGAAAGAGAATCTGGTATAGAAGATGCATTAAAAGCTGCAGAAAATGCACGTAGAGAAATGCAAAACTTACAAGCAGACAACGATAGATTGCTAAAAGAAGCGAGAGCAGAAAGAGACGCAATGATGAAAGAAGCTAGAGAAATTAAAGATAGTATTATTGCAGAAGCAAAAGAAGATGCAAAAGAAGTTACTTCATCTTTAATAGAAAAAGCACAAGCTTCAATTCAGCAAGAAAAGCAAGCAGCTTTAGCAGAAATTAAGAAGAACGTTGCAGAATTATCTATAGGTATTGCAGAAACTGTAATTAAAAAAGAATTATCTAATAAGAAAGATCAATTAGAATTAGTTGAAGGAATCTTAAAAGAAGTTACTTTAAACTAAGTATAAATGAAAGACGCAAGAGCAGCATTACGTTACGCCAAAGCAATCTTAAATCTTGCAAAAGATTCTAAGTCTGAAGCAGCAGTAAAAGACGATATGTCTTTAATAGCGGCTACAATTGCTGAAAACAAAGATTTATCTGTAATGTTAAACAGCCCAATTGTTAAGGCATCAGATAAAATGAATGTTTTAACAGCATTATTTGACGGTAAGGTAAATAACATTACTTTAGGTTTGTTTCACTTATTACAAGACAACAAAAGAATTGCAATGTTAGAATCTATTGCAAAGAAATATAAAATTGTTTTTGATCACTTAAAGCGCACACAAGTTGCTATAGTAACTACAGCAGTTGCTTTAACTGAAGAAATAGAAAAATTAGTTCTAGATAAGATTGTATCTTTAACAGGAGAAAAAGCTAATTTAGAAAATATTATAAACCCTGCTATTTTAGGAGGTTTTATTTTACGTGTTGGAGATGTGCAATATGACGCAAGTATTTCTAACTATTTAAACGAATTAAGAAAGGAATTTGACAACAGTCATTTCATTCCAAAAATTTAATTATACATCAAATCATAAAAGATGGCAAGTATTAAACCAGCTGAAGTATCAGCAATTTTAAAGCAACAGTTAACAAATTTCGAAACGAAAGCTACTTTAAATGAAGTAGGAACTGTTTTACAAGTAGGTGATGGTATCGCACGTGTGTATGGTCTATCTAATGTTCAATATGGTGAATTAGTAGAATTCGAAAACGGATTAGAAGGTATCGTATTAAACTTAGAAGAAGATAATGCAGGTGTTGTATTATTAGGTGCTTCAACTTCAATTAGAGAAGGTTCTACTGTAAAACGTACAGAAAGAATTGCTTCTTTAAAAGCAGGTGAAGGAATTGTAGGACGTGTTGTAGATACTTTAGGAAGCCCTATTGATGGGAAAGGTCCTATAGAAGGAACTACTTACGAAATGCCTTTAGAGCGTAGAGCTCCAGGAGTTATTTATCGTGAGCCTGTTACAGAGCCATTACAAACTGGTATTAAATCTATTGATGCAATGATTCCTGTTGGTAGAGGTCAACGTGAGTTAATCATTGGAGACAGACAAACAGGTAAATCTACTGTAGCTTTAGATACTATCTTAAACCAAAAAGAATTTTACGATGCTGGTGTACCAGTATATTGTATATACGTTGCTATTGGTCAAAAAGCTTCTACTGTTGCAGCAATTGCAAACATGTTAGAAGAAAAAGGCGCTATGGCTTATACTACTATCGTAGCAGCAAATGCATCAGATCCTGCAGCAATGCAAGTTTATGCACCATTTGCTGGAGCTGCAATTGGAGAATACTTTAGAGATTCTGGAAGACCAGCTTTAATTATTTATGATGATTTATCTAAACAAGCTGTTGCTTACCGTGAGATTTCTTTATTATTAAGAAGACCACCAGGACGTGAAGCTTACCCAGGAGATGTATTTTACTTACACTCTAGATTATTAGAAAGAGCTGCAAAAGTTATTAATGATGATAAGATTGCAAGTGAAATGAACGATTTACCAGATTCTTTAAAAGGAATTGTTAAAGGTGGAGGTTCTTTAACTGCATTACCAATTATTGAAACACAAGCAGGAGATGTATCAGCTTATATTCCAACAAACGTAATTTCTATTACAGATGGACAAATTTTCTTAGATGGAGATTTATTTAACTCTGGTGTTCGTCCAGCAATTAACGTAGGTATTTCTGTATCTCGTGTTGGTGGTAACGCTCAGATTAAAGCTATGAAGAAAGTTTCTGGTACTTTAAAATTAGATCAAGCACAGTATCGTGAATTAGAAGCGTTTGCTAAGTTTGGTTCAGATTTAGATGCTGCAACAATGAGTGTAATTTCTAAAGGACAACGTAATGTTGAAATTTTAAAGCAAGCTCAAAACGATCCTTTCTCTGTAGAAGATCAAATTGCAATTATCTATGCTGGTTCTAAGAACTTATTAAAAGACGTTCCTGTAAACCAAGTAAAGAAATTCGAGAAAGATTATATCGATTACTTAAACGCAAAACATAGAGATACTTTAGATACATTAAAATCTGGTAAATTAACACCAGAAACTATTGCAGTTTTAGAAGCAGCAGCAAGTAAGATATCTAAGCATTTTGCATAATATATAGTTGTCATTCCCGCGAAAGCGGGAATTTCATAATTCCAATAGAATGGCAAACTTAAAAGAAATACGTAATAGAATTACCTCTATTAAATCTACAATGCAGATTACATCTGCCATGAAAATGGTATCTGCTGCAAAGTTGAAAAAAGCACAAGATGCAATTACGGCTATGCGCCCATATTCATCTAAATTAACTGAATTGTTGCAAAATTTAAGTGCAACTTTAGATAGTGATGCTGGTGGAGCGTATTCAACAGAAAGAGAAGTTTCTAAAGTTTTATTAGTAGTTATTACTTCTAATAGAGGTTTATGTGGCGGTTTTAACTCTTCTATTACTAAAGAAGTTGTAAGAACTATAGAAAAAAAATACAGTAATGTTGAAGTAGATTTATTTGCTATTGGTAAAAAAGGTGGTGATGTTTTATCTAAACAACATAATATTATTGAAAATAGAAATGATATTTTTGATGATTTAACTTTTAACAATGTAGCTTTAGTTGCAGAAAAGTTAATGGAAATGTATGTTTCTGGTTCTTATGATAAAATTGAAGTTGTATACAATCAATTTAAGAATGCAGCAACTCAAATACCACAAGTAGAACAGTTTTTACCAATTAAACCTATTGAAGGTGGAGATGCAAATGCAGTGAACTCTGATTACATTTTTGAGCCTTCAAAAGAAGAAATTGTAGAAGCTTTAATACCTAAGTCTTTAAAAACACAATTGTACAAAGCAATTAGAGATAGTTTTGCTTCTGAACATGGTGCACGTATGACTGCAATGCATAAAGCAACAGACAACGCAACAGACCTTAGAGACGAATTGTTATTAACGTATAACAAAGCTCGTCAAGCAGCAATTACAAATGAAATTCTAGAAATTGTAGGTGGAGCAGAAGCTTTAAATAATTAAACGTAGCGCAAGCATCGTTAAATTATAAAAAAAGCAATAGTTTTAAACAACTAGAAATACTTTTATAAAATATTAAAAAGAGCTTATCAGAAATGATAAGCTCTTTTTTTTGTCTTAATTTTATAAAAAATGAAACCTTTCAATTTTTAAATCGTTTTTAAGAATAGAACCAAACAAATAAATGTCTAAAGAACTACATCTTTTAATTCTTAAGAGTAAAAAGAGAAATAAGAAAGCTCAGTTAAAGCTTTATGAGCTATTTTGTGAAGCTATGTTTTTTATTTCATGTAGGTATCTTAAAAATGAAGAAGAAGCAAAAGACGCTATGCAAGATGCTTTCTTAAAGGCTTTTTTAAGTATAGATTCTTACAAAGATGATACAAGCTTTGGTTCTTGGTTAAAAAGGATTGTAATTAACACTTGTATCGATAAATTAAAGAAGATTGAAATAAAGACAGTTTCAATAGAAAATTACCCTTTAGAACTTATAGAAGATGATAATTGGAATTTCAATTCTAAAATTGGTAAAGAAGAAATTATTATAGCAATAGAAAACTTAAAATTAAAGTACCAATTGGTTGTTAAGTTATATTTAATTGAAGGCTATGATCATGAAGAAATATCCGAAATATTAAAAATACCGGTAAAAACGTCTAGAACCCAATTAAGAAGAGGAAAACTAGCGTTAAGAAACCTTTTAAAAAATGAAGAATATGGAACGTGATATTAGAGATTTATTTAAGGTAAAAAATGATTTTAACAAGGATTTACCAAAAAATCATCATGAAGATTTTATAAAAAAATTAGGGGAACATCAACCTAAAAAAGAACTTAAAAAGAGTTATAAATTTTTAAAAATAGTTGCTTCTTTATTGTTGATAATTTCTTGTGTTGTGCTTTATAAAAATACGATTGCTTTACCTCAAAAATCAGCTATCGAACTGCAAATGCAAGCTATTGAAAAAGACTATTTAATCTCTATAAAAAAAGAATGGAATAGTTTTAAAGAAATTGCAACAGACACGATTTTAGTAAATAAATATGAAGAAAAACTAAAGAAATCAAAATTAGAATATCGAAAAATTACAAAACAATTAAAAGATTTTCCAAACGATATTAATTTATTAGAATCTTTAATAACGAACCTGCAAAGACGTTTGCAATTAATTAAAGAAATTAATGAGCA
>CAXBIR010000081.1:0-13797 GCA_963975825.1 uncultured Polaribacter sp. | reverse complement strand
TCAGTGTTTATCATTGTAACAATTTGTTATATTACAAATGTAAAACATATAGATTCATCTACAATGTTAAATTGTAATTTAATTTTTTAATCAATATTAATACTTAAATAATTACTTTAATTAATGATTGTAACTAACTAAAAAAGAGGTTTTTATTTTTTATATATAGTAATTATTTATATCATTAAGATTGTCGATTCAATAAATTGAACACTTGTTTTAATTGTGTTTACAAAAGTAATATACAATCTAAAAAACACTGTTTACAATTGTAATATTTGTTGAATTTACATTTGTAACATTTTAGTTTGATTACAATTGTGATTCCTTTATTTTTACAGCAGATTATACAACTACTAATTATGAGTTTACTTACAATAGATTTTTTAGAGACCATTTATAAGCAACAGAAAGAAACTTCACTTCATGGAAAATGGATTCGTTTTAAAGACATAAAAAATTTATTTGAAAAATATAAAGCACTTTTTGAAGTAACTAAAATTGGTTCTTCTGAACAAGACATACCTATTTATCAATTAAAAATTGGTGCTGGAAAAAAGAAAATATTGTTATGGTCTCAAATGCATGGAAATGAAAGTACAGGTACAAGAGCTTTATTTGACGTTTTTAATTGTTTCTTAAATTCATCTGAAGAAGAAATAAAAACTATTTTAGAAAACTGTACACTAGTCTTTATACCAATGTTAAATCCTGATGGGGCAGAAGTGTATACAAGAGTTAATGGTAATAATATAGACTTAAATAGAGATGCTGTAAATAGAGTTGCAAAAGAAAGTAAGCTTTTAAGAAGTGTTTTAGAAGACTTTAATCCGCAGTTTTGTTTCAATTTACACGACCAAAGAACTATTTTTAATGTAGAAAACACTAAAAATACAGCAACCATATCTTTCTTGGCGCCTTCAGAAGAAGAAACAAGGGCGTTAACTAAAGGTAGAAAAGAAACCATGAATGTTATTGTAGCAATGAATGCTACATTGCAAAAGGTAATACCTAATCATGTTGGTAGATATACAGATGAATTTTACCCAACAGCTACAGGAGATAATTTTCAGAAATTAGGTTTTAATACCATTTTAATTGAATCTGGACATTACCCAGAAGACTATATAAGAGAAGAGTCTAGAAAATATACTTTCTATGCTATCTTACAAGGTTTGTTTTACATTGCAGAAACAACAGATTTTAGCGCTTATAAAGACTATTTATTAATACCTAATAATGCTAAAGACTTTTATGATGTAATTCACAGATACGCAAATTCTAAAAATGATATTGCCTATCAATTTAAAGATCAAATCATTGATAATAAATTAGTTTCAAATTTGATAAAAATTGAAGATGAAGAGATAAAAGGCAAAATTGGACTCCACGAAATCGTTTTCGGAAGATAAAAACATTAGATATTTCTCACTTTTTTCATTGTTTAGTTAAATTTAAATCATAAATTTGCACATATAATTGAATAATATATAAATTATGAAAAAATTCATCCTAGACGAAATCGATCACCAAATTTTAGACATTCTAATAGAAAACGCTAGAACACCATTTACAGATATTGCTAAACAACTATTAGTGTCTGCAGGAACAATTCATGTTCGTGTTAAAAAGATGGAAGATGAAGGTATTATTCAAGGATCTACATTAACTTTAAACTACGAAAAAATGGGCTATTCTTTTATAGCGCATGTAGGGGTTTATTTAGAAAAAACATCTATGACACAGAATGTTATAGAGAATTTAAGAAGAATACCAAACGTTACTGTTGCTTACGTAACTGCTGGTAAATACAATATTTTCTGTAAAGTTAGGGCTAAAGGAACTAATGATGCTAAAGACATTATTTATGCTATAGATGAAGTACCTGGTGTAAATAGAACAGAAACTATGATTGCTTTAGAGGAAAGTATTAATGATAAAAAGAGAATGATGCATGCAATTTTTAAAGAATTGTAGTATTTAATTACATTATATTTTTATAAAAATCCTTATCATTAAAATGATAGGGATTTTTTTTATGTGGATATTAAATTATTCTTTTAAATTCTATCTCTAATTAAGAAACCAATAATAGAAGTTGGGTAAAATTGAGTTTATAGTAGATTCTGAATATTTAGGCTTCTTTTGTGGTGATAATCTTTAATTTTACATGAGAATGTATAAAAAAGCGGACTTTATTTATTTTTCTAGAAAGAAGTATTTCTCTAAATTCTAAATAAACTATTTTAATAAACTTTAGAAGTGCAAATTTTCGTAAATTAATACTTTAGAAAAAAGAATTTCTATTCAATTAAATTATTAATTTTTTCTTATTTTTAAAGTCAATTATCAATTTTATGAACAATAAACAAATCATTTTAAAAAACAGACCCAAGGGTTTTCCAGATACAAATACTTGGGCTTTAGAAACGGGGATAATTCCAGAATTAGAAGAAGGAGAAATTTTAGTTCAGCATCATTATGTTTCTTTAGATCCTGCAATGCGAGGTTGGATGAATGATACAAAATCTTATATTCCGCCAGTAGAATTAGAACATGTAATGCGAGCAGGTGCTATTGGTAAAGTAATAAAAAATAACAACAACCCTAAGTTTGATGTAGGAGACTGTGTAACAAGTTGGGGTGGTGTGCAACAATATTCTGTAACCAACGGAGATGGTTGGTTTAAAGTAGATGAAAATATAGCATCTATGCCAATGTATTTAGGAACTTTTGGAATGCCTGGTATGACAGCTTATTTTGGAATTCTAGAAGTTGGTAAAGTTAAAGAAGGAGACATTGTATTGGTTTCTGGTGCAGCAGGTGCAGTTGGTTCTATTGTAGGGCAAATTGCAAAAATTAAAGGTTGTAGAGTTATTGGTATTGCAGGTGGAAAAGAAAAATGTGATTATCTAATAAATGAATTGGGTTTTGATGACGCCATCGATTATAAGAACGAAAACATTTACTCTGCTTTAAAAAAGAAATGTCCAAAAGGTATAGATGTGTTTTTTGACAATGTTGGAGGCGTAATTTTAGATGCTGCCTTAAGCAAATTAAGAATGCATGCAAAAGTTATAATTTGCGGTGCAATATCTCAGTATAATAATAAAAGTAAAATTCAAGGTCCTAGTAATTACCTTTCTTTACTAGTAACTCGTTCTACAATGCAAGGTTTAATTGTTATGGATTATACGAAAGATTTTGGTAAAGCAGCAAAAGAAATGTCTGGTTGGTTGCAAGAAGGTAAACTAAAATCTAGAGAAGATATATATGAAGGTATCGAAAACTTTCAAGAAACCTATAACAGACTTTTTACAGGACAAAAAAACGGAAAACTAGTTTTAAAAGTAATAGAGTAGTGGAGCAAGAACATTTTTTTCAATGCCCACATTGTTGGGAAGACGTTTCTATGATATTAGATGCAAGTATAAGACAACAAACATATATAGAAGATTGTGAAGTGTGCTGCAACCCAATAGAAGTAACTCCTATTTTTGAAGCTGGAGAATTAATAGAATTTCGAGCACAATCTATAGAGCAGTAAATACAAAACATCACTTTTTAGTGATGTTTTTTTTTGAAGCTATTTCCTGCTTTACGCACTCGCTTTTTTTATTCAGAAAAAGCATAAAAAAGAGCTCAAACAAATGCTTCAATCAGGGCTAAAATAATTGCCAACTAACATAAAACTCTAAAGATAAACAGTTTTTATAATAACGGGTTTTTCCAAGAAAATTCTTTAAATAAAGAAACCCAATCATCAGGAAAAGAAGCTTTTAATACTAATTCTTCATTGGTAAAAGGATGCTTAAATTCAAGTTTGCCAGCATGTAAAAACATATTTTTCCAACCAAAGTTTTCATCAAACATCACATCGTGGTTTTTGTCGCCATATTTAGCATCACCAATTAAAGGATGGCTAATTTTATTAGTATGCACTCTTAATTGGTGCATTCTACCTGTTTTTGGTTTCATCTCTACCAAACTATAACGCGAAGAATCGTAAGGTTTTACAGGTATTTCTAGTGTAACTTGTGCTAGTGTTTTTAAATACGTTAAGGCTTCTTTATGTACGTTTGCATCTCTACCTTTTACAGGCGAATCTATGGTTTTAGCTTCTGGAGAAAAACCTCTTACAACACCATAATATGTTTTTTCAATTTCATTATTTGTAAATAACTCTTGAAACTTAGAAACATACGTAGTTTCTTTGGCAAGTAAAATAATTCCAGAAGTTTTTCTATCTAATCTATGAATAGGGTAGGTTTTTATCCCTTTTTCTTCCTGAATTAATTGTAAAAGAGAAGCTTCATCAGCTACATTTCTAGAATGGTGTGCATGATGTACTAAAACATTATTAGGTTTACTAACACATAATAGGTATTCATCTTCAAAAACTATAGTTACACTCATTGCTATTTTTTAGAATTCAAAAATACTATTTAATTTGTGATATCTTTAAAAGATTTTAAAAGTGAAATTTGTAAATTTATGGTACTAATAATCAGTTAATTATTAAATTATGAGAATAGCTATAGTAAGTGTTTTAGTGGTTTTTATGAGTTGTGTAGGTTCTAAGAATACGTTAACTTCATTAGAAATTAATCAATTTAAAGAAAAAATAGAGAATAAAAATATTGAGGCTACTTTTAATTGGGCGCAACCAATGGGGTTAAATAATAACGTAACAGGGTTACAAAATTTATTGCCACCAGGAAGTTCTACTAATAATATTAACTTATCTGGAAACACTAATTTTTTACGTATTAGAAAAGATAGTATTCATGTAGATTTACCTTTTTATGGGCAACAACAAATCTCTAGAGGTTACAATTCTGAGGGTGGTGTTAAGTTTAAAGGGAAGCCAGCAGCTGTTTATAAAAATTACGACACCAAAAAAGGAGCTTATATTTTAAAGTATGAATTAAAGGCTAAAGATGAGAGTTACAATGTTACCCTAACTCTTTACCCTAATAAGAAAAGTAATTTAAATGTAAATAGTAGTCATAGGTCTAGTATTTATTACACTGGAAATTGGAAAGAGCTAGAAGCTACTTCTAATAAATAACTACACTAACTATACAGTTGTTTTTCTATTAGAATATTTTAGGTATCTAATTAATAGTAAAGAAATAATTCCACAAACAAAAAAACCAATAAATAGCGGTAAAGCTGTTTTATCTATATAACTACCAATATATGTGGCAATTGGTACAGCCATTATTGTAGAAATAAAACCGTTAATTGCTGCTCCAATACCTGCAATGTGTCCTATGGGCTCCATAGCCAATGCTCTTGTGTTACCAAATAAGAAACCAATGGCAAAGAATTGCAGCCAAAAAAATGTTACTAAAATATAAATATTAGGATTGCTTTCTCCAGTGTATAGAAAGATGTAAATAATGGGTACAATGGTAAAAACGATAGTAAAAATATTTACTAATTTAAACATACCTAATCTTACAACAAGAGTTCCGTTTAAGAAAGTAGCAAAACCAACACCAATTGCTAAACCTGCAAAAATAAAGGGGAATTCTTCTTTTAAATTGTATTGTTGTTCAAATATTTGCTGACTAGCACTTAAATACACCATAAAAGAACCGGTAATAAAACCAGAAAATAAAGTAAAAATTACGGCATTTTTATGTTTAGTAAATTCTTTAACTCCGCTAACAAATAAAGAGAACTTAAACTTTTTTCTATTTGCTGGCTTTAAGGTTTCTGGTTGTCTTTTCCATAGCCAAATCATTACAAAAAAACCAAATATTAACTGACTGTAAAAAATAGATTTCCAACCATAAGAATCTAACATAATCTTACCAATTGCAGGTGCTACAACGGGTACTAGAATAAAAATTACCACAACAAAAGACATTACTTTAGCCATATAATTACCACTAAAACGATCTCTAACCATTGCAATACTTATGGTTCTTGGCGCAGAAAGACCAACTCCTTGTAAAATTCTACCAAGTATCATCATTTCTAAATTGGTGGCAAAAACACAAATTAAACTAGCCAAAGCAAAAACAACAAATCCTACATAAATAACAGGTTTTCTTCCAAAGCTATCAGATAAAGGGCCAGATATTAGTTGCCCAAAACCTAAGCCTAAGAAAATCATTGTTATTAATAATTGGTTGTTTTTAGGATCTATAACATTTATAGAAAGACCAATATCTGTAATTGCTGGCAATAATGCATCTATAGATAATGCTACTAAAGACATTAAAGAAGCCATTACAATAATAAACTCTAATTCTGTTTTTTGCTTAATTTCCATGGTGCAAAAGTAGTTTTTTAGGCTATAAGTCTATGTAAATATTCGTTTTTTAAATAAAAAAAAGGACTACAAAATTGCAGTCCTTTTTTTTATCATAATAAGAAAAATTATTCTTTTCCTATAGTATCAATTTCTCTGTTGTTACCAACACCTTTTGGATTTTCTCCCCATTGGTTTGCTCCATGTTCACTATCTGTGCAATATAGAATTAGCAAGTAAATTGGTCCTATAAAAGGGATTAGCCCAATTAAAAGAAACCAACCGCTTTTACCAACATCATGTAATCTTCTAACAACAACAGCTAAACTAGGTACAAAAGTTGCTATAAAATAAATATAACTAAAAAATAAAATACCTGGGCTGTCCATAGCAACTCCAATTCCTCCAAAAACCATTATAAGTATAAGAGATACTATTCCGTTAAATAATGTATACATCCAATATTCTTCTCTTCTTGCTCTTCCTTTAAAGTCTGCGTAATGTTCTTTTAAAACTTTTAAATACCAATTCATTTTTAATTATTTGTTACTAGTTTTACTTATTCTTTTCCTATGGAATCTATTTCTCTGTTGCCTCCTAATCCTTTTGGGTTCTCTCCGTATTGATTTGTTCTTGCTTCACCCTCCATACAAGTTAATATTAAAAACCAAAAACCACCAATGTAGGGTATTAAGTTAATAAAAAACCAAGCGCCACTTTTACCTAAATCGTGCATTCTTCTAGAACTTACAGCTAAAGCTGGTATTACTACAGCAAGTGTATATAAACCTAAAATTTGTAAAAAAAGAAAGTTTGTTTCTGTATTAGAAAACTCTTCGTCTGCCAAAGAAAAAGCATCATTAGAATAAATAAAAAGAAACAATAAAATACCAGAAAACAAATAATGAAATAAAGAGAACATCCAATATTCTTTTCTTCTTGCTCTTCCAGAAAATTTAAAGTAATTTTTTAAAACGTGTAAATACCAATCCATATTAATTTATTTTTATGCTTCTCCAATTGAATTTATTTCTGCATCTGAATATGGCGCTTTAGGATTTAAACCATATTTATTTTGACCTTCCCAACTATTTTCTACTAGTAAAATTAATAACCAAATAGGGCCAACTAAAGGAATAAAACGAACAAACCAATAACCACCAGATTTATTAATGTCGTGTAGCCTTCTAACGGCACAAGCTAAATGTGGTATAATTATAAATAATCCATAAATTCCTACAAGTAGAAAACCTTCATTTGTTGTAGTATATTCATTGATTAGTTCAGCTGTAAAGCTTAAAATAGTGATAATAATGATGTTGCATAAAAAGAAAATCCAATATTCTTTTCTTCTTGCACGCCCAGAAAAATTGGCGTAATTTTTAATACAGTGAATGTACCAATTCATAGCTTTTTTTTGTGAAAATAGTAATTTTAGAACAATCCTCTAGACTTTAATTCTAAATATTTGTTAATGGTATCTCCTGTTAAATTTTCGGGAGAAGTAAGTACAGACTGAATTCCGTATTTTTTTAACTCATTAACAATCCTTATTTTTTCATACATAAATTTTTCAGCAATAATACTATCATACACATCTTGTATGTTATCTGCCTTTGTATTTATTAACGATTGCAATTCTGTGTTTTTAAAGAAAACAACTAAAACTAAATGGTTTTTAGCCAATGCACGTAAGTAGGAGAGTTGTCTGTTTAAACCATCCATAGTTTCAAAATTTGTATAAATAATAAGCAAACTTCTGTGGGTAATTTTTCTTTTAATTACGGCATATAATGTACTAAAATCCGATTCTGAAAAATCTGTTTTTAGGTTGTGTAAAGCTTCAGAAATTAAACTCATTTGAGAGCTTCTTTTTTGTGCTACAACCCAATCTTCTAAATTCTTAGAAAAAGACAACATACCTGCTTTGTCTTGTTTTCTTAAAATAATATTGCTAATTGCTAAAGATGCATTAATAGCATAATCTAATAAACTTAATTCGTTAAATTGCATTTGCATTGCACGCCCTTTGTCTATAATACTATACACTGGTTGCGATTTTTCTTCAACATATTGATTCACCATAAGTTGATTGCTTTTTGCAGTAGCTTTCCAATTTAAGGTTCTAATATCATCGCCAGACACATATTCTTTAATTTGTTCAAACTCTAAAGAATGGCCTATTCTTCTTACCTTTTTTGTTCCGTATGAAATGGCATCATTGCTAAAAGCCTTAAAATCGAATTCTCTTAGTTTTAAAAAAGAAGGATAACATTTTAACTCTTTTTTTGCTCCTAAAATATATTTTTTAGTTGCTAATTGAAGCGGAGAACTTGCATAAACATTACTGTTTCCGAAATTATAAACACCTCTTTCAGATGGTTTTAAATCGTAATAAATAATTTTTTCTTCTCTTGATGCAATTACCAAAGGGAAAATAAAGTTTCTCTTTTGAAATTGAAAGGGAAGCTCTTCTATAATAGATAAGTTATTTGTAAATTTATAATTATTCTTTATTTTAAGAGTTACTTTGTTGTTATCTCCGTTAGATAATCTTTCTGGTAAAATTCTTTCTAGAGAAACGCCCTTTTTAGTGTTGTATAATAGAAAAACATCTATAACAATTAAAAGAAAAACAACTAATAACAACACTTTAGAAACTTCAAAAAAGAAAGGAATAAAAAAGCCAACAACAAATAATGCTGCTACAATTGCTAGTATGTAGAAAAAGCGATTATTTAAAAAAAGTGTTTTATAAAAGTGTTTCAAGTGCTTTAAGTTGTCTTTTAGTAGTTAAAATTATTTTTAGTTTAGTAAAAGTCTGTTATCTAGGTATTTCTACAGCTTCAATAATTTGTGCTATAATTTGTGTGCTTCCTAAACCTTCCATTTCTCTTTCTGGAGTTACAATTACTCTGTGTTGTAAAACAGGAATAGTAGCTTTTTTAATATCTTCTGGTGTTACAAAATCTCTACCATCTATTGCTGCAAAAGCTTTAGAAGCATTTAAAATAGCAATACTTGCTCTTGGTGAAGCGCCTAAATATAAAAATGAATGAGAACGTGTGTTTACAACAATATTTGCAATGTATTTTAATAGATTTTCTTCTATAGAAATCTGGTTTACTAAATTTCTAAATTCAATAATTTTTGCTGCAGAAATAACTGTTTCAATTTTACTAGATTTTGTGGTGTTATTTAGTGCTTGTTCTCTAAAAATAATCTCGTATTCTTCTTCTGCATTAGGGTATTCAACATTAATTTTGAATAAAAAACGATCTAATTGTGCTTCTGGTAAACGATAGGTTCCTTCTTGTTCTATAGGGTTTTGAGTAGCTAAAACCATAAAAGGTTCGTCCATTTTATAGGTTTTTCCATCTATGGTAACCTGTTGCTCTTCCATAACTTCAAACAAAGCAGCTTGTGTTTTTGCAGGGGCTCTGTTAATTTCATCAATTAAAATCATATTAGAAAAAATAGGCCCTTTTTTAAACTCAAATTCAGAGGTTTGTAGGTTGTAAACAGAAGTTCCTAAAATATCTGAAGGCATTAAATCTGGTGTAAACTGAATTCTACTAAAATCTGCCGCTATGGTTTTAGAAAGTAGTTTTGCAGTTATTGTTTTGGCAACTCCAGGCACGCCTTCAATTAAAACATGTCCGTCTGAAAGTAAGGCAACAATTAGCAAATCTAACATGTCTTTTTGCCCAACAATTACTTTTTGTAATTGCTCTTTTATTTTGAATACATTTTCTTGTAATTCAGAAACATCTAACCTATTTTTAAACTCTATTTGGTCTGTAGTTTGATCTGTATTTGTATTTTCAATATTTGGAGTTTCCATAGTTATTTTTTTAAGAAATTTTCTATCATTTTATGAAGCACAATAAGTTCTTCTTCAGAACATTCGGTCTTTTTATTTAAAGCGATAATTGTATGTGTTAAATATTTTGTTTTTTGAAGTTCATTACCAGATTTAGCAGCTAATTTTTCTATAAAAATAGTGTTTAAATTGGCGGTTTCTATCAGGTATTTAGAACGGACTTTTTCTAAGAAAAAGGCAATCTTTTTATCTACTAAATTCTTGTGATCTGCTTCACTTAAATACAAATTAGAAATGGTTTGTGTAAACGCAACTGTGGTGTTTTTTAAAGGTAAAATAACCGGAATTGCGCGTTGTTTTCTTCTAGCATTAAATAGCATAAATAACAACAAACCTATAAACGAAACAAATAAAAACCAGGTTAAGCTTTTGTGTTGCAAAAAGAATTTAAATACAGAGAGTTGCTGCTCTGTTGATTCAGAATATTTACTGGTTTTAATATGGGCATCCCACAAAATAGTGTTTTTTGGAAGATAGGAGAGTAGGTGTGCTACATAATCCGTTTTACCTTTTAATAAATAATAATTGGTAAAAACCACAGGATTAGTGTGTAGGTAAAAAGTCCCTTTGCCATGATAAATTTTTATAAAATTAGGAACTTCTTCTCCGTCAATTTTAGTAGTTCCTAATACAATGGTCTTATTTTCATTATATTGTAAAAAGTAATTTCTTCTTATATTTCTATCAAAATTGTAGGTTTTATCATCAAAATCTTTATGTTTTAGATAAAATTCTCCTTTTAATTCTTTTAAAGCTGCAACAGAAAAAATGTCTTTGTCTATATTATTTGTAGTAAATTCTAATGCTTCTTTAAAATTTACTTTAAAATAATTTAGTGCTATAAATGCTGTGTTTCCTTGTTTTACAAAATCTAAAAGTTCTTGTGTACCTTCTTCTGTTTGTTTGTATGCAGCGTTTTTTATAAGAATGTAATTGCTGTTTTTTGTAGAATCTCTGTTTTCATAAAACAAATGATAATCATAGAAATTCTCTTTTAAAAAGGTAATTTCTTCTTCTTCAAAGAGTGTTTTTGCTTCTTCAGAAATAATATAATTTCCAAACGGACTCTTTTCTTTTTCTCTGTAATTTTCTACCCAATCTGTTTTAGTACAACTTGTTAAGAAAATAACAGATAGTATACATATACTTTTAAATATTTGTGGAAGTTTCATCATTTCTGTACAGATTTTTTAAATGATTCATACTTCTCTTTCAATTGACTAAAATCGCTACTATTTATTGGGAATTCGCCATACCAAACATAACTATAAATATAAGATAGGTAAGAAAACTCTTCTCTAATAGCTCCTTTTTTAAGTTCAAACTTGTATTCTGAATTTGTTTTGTCTTTATGATATTCTATTAGTTTCTTGGCAGATAATTCTTTTAATACAGACAAATAATAATAACGAATAGCCAATCTATAATTTTGTGCTAAAATGGCTTGTTGTAGCAGAGCTTCTAAGTCTACTTCGTGAATATCTTCGTCTTCATAAACTAATTTTTCTGCAACTTTCTTGTTTCCTCTTTTAAAATTCCAAAAACCAATTTCAGAACCTAATACTAGCTTCAAAATTATAAAAACAATAAAGCCACCCAGTAAAAAAGGAAAGATGTTACCTAATACAGTTGCAATACCTCTTAGAAAACTCCAATCTGTATTAGACGTTTCTTCTTTAGGAGTATCTTCTTCTGTATACACAAACTCCTTGTCTGTATACCTACTTTTTAGAGAATCTTTAAATTTTCTATTGTATGTATATTCTATAGACTTTACATACTTTGTGGTATCTTTTATGGTAATTACGCTATCTAAAACCTTGTCTTGGGCATTGGTATGCTTACAAAGAAACACAACGATAAAGAATAAAATTAGTTTCTTCATTAACGTAGTTGGTGTTTTCTAGCCACTTTAAATGGTAAAATTAAATAGTAGTAACCTATAGATGCCAAACTAAATAGAATAATAGCAAAACAAATAATTGTTGGCATTGTGTTAGAATACCTGGTAACGTAACCTTCTAAAAATGCTGCTGCAATGGTAAAAGGTATGGTACTAATAAAAATATAAAAAGCATCTCTAACTCCTTTTTTAAAAGATTCGAAACGTTTTAAAGTACCAGGAAATAAGATGCTTGCACCAATAATATAACCTGTGGCAGCTTCTATAATCATTCCAAATATTTCATAAGTACCATGAATCCAAATACCTTTAATACTGTCAAATAAACTATTTTGTTGATAGAAGAATGCTTGAAAAACGGCTACCATAATTCCGTTAACAACCACATAAAAACCGGTTCCAATTCCTAAAAAGAGTCCTGAAAGAAACATATTTAAGCCCACTCTTTGGTTGTTATTATAAATTCCAATAAAAGTACCCCAATTGCTTCCGCCTTTATAAATAGCCATAGCATCGCCACTTTCTATATTTTCTAAGGTTAAATCTACATATTCATTCCCTAAAATTTGTCTTGCAAAAGCTTCATCATTAAAAGTAGATAATAAGCCTATAAAAAAGCAAATAAAGAAAAACGCAAATGATAAATAGATGTATTTTTTATATTGGTAGGCGAGTAGTGGTACTTTATCAAAAAAGAAATATAATAGAATATTTTGATCTCTTCTTTTAGCATGATATACCTTATCGAAACTGTTTTTTGCAAGCTTATTTAAATAGCTAGTAACCTTACTTTTAGGGTAGTAAGTTTGTGCATACACTAAATCGTTCATGATTTTTATATGCAGGTTGGCTATGTCGTCCGGACTTTTTTTCTTTTTATTTGAAATTACTTGTTCAAATTCAAGCCATTTTTCTTTATTTTGCTTTATAAAAGCGACCTCTCTCATTAAGAGCGAATTTAACCATTGCATGAAAACACTCCAAATAAAAACAGCACAAAATGTAAATATTAATTTTACGTTAGCCAATTTTGGGCAACGTTTGCTTGCATTTATTTTAGACAATGTACTTAAATTTGCTTATATCTATTTTGTGTATTATGTTTTTGATTTTCAGGCAGTAGAACGTGTGTTTTCTGGTGATAATTGGACCATACAAGCTGTAAGTATTTTAGTATTAATACCTGTAACTTTTTACTCTTTATATTCTGAAATTTTGTTAGACGGACAAACGTTAGGGAAGAAGTTAATGCACATAAAAGTTATTAATGAAGATGGTTTTAAGCCTTCTATAACAGATTATGTAATGCGTTGGTTTTTACGTATTGTAGACTTTAATTTGTTTATTTTATTAGGCGTTTATATTTATTCTGTTGGTTTAGGTAATGAAGATTTTCTATTAGGATTGGCCTTTTTAGCAGGTAAATTAGTTGGTTTGTTGTTAATTATTTTTACTGATAAAAGTCAGCGTTTTGGAGACATCATAGCAAATACCATTGTTATTTATTTAAAAGATGAAGTAAAGTTTTCTGAAACTATTTTAGAAGAATTATCTAACAAATACGTACCAACATATCCTAATGTTATAAAGTTGTCTGACAACGATGTACGTATTATTAAAAATACATTTCAGTCTGCAAAGAAATTTAATGATTTTAAAACCTTAGTAAAACTGCGATCTAAGATCTTAGAAGTAACTGGTATTAAATCTATTCACAAAACGGACAAGGAATTTATAGATACTGTT
>CAXBIR010000080.1:0-13935 GCA_963975825.1 uncultured Polaribacter sp. | reverse complement strand
CTTTTAAAATTCTACCAACAGATTTTATAAACGGAATTTCTTCAACTCCAAAATTTTGAGTTGAGTTTAAAATAATATTTTTTGCTTCTTTTACTGAAATCATTTAGAAAGTATTTCTTTAATTTTTTCAATTTGAAGATCTCTATCTTCTAAAATAAAACAATATTCTTTATCATCTTTTGTTGTAATTTTCATTCCATTATCAACAATTTTCATGGTTTTTCTTTTCTCTAAATTATTAATTTCTGAGAAACTTATATTAGTCTGACCTTTCTGGATATTTAAAGAATGGCTTTTAAAAATTAATCTTTTATTGGTAAAAAACAACTTGCCACCAACTGCCTCAATACCTCTAAATAAATTAGCGAAAATTTCTTCTTCAAGCTTTTCCTCTTCAAGAAGTGCAGGTTTTATATTATCAATTCTTCCACCAACAATTTTCCTCATAACCCATGGAAACAAGAATATGAAAAATAGTGTCATAAGAACACCAAAAATTATTGCTTGAATAACAATTTCCTTAACACTTTGATTAGAATTTAAGATATATAACGTCAAACCATACACAACTGTTGTTAAGAAAAGCATGTAGGTTTTTTGTTTCCAGGTAAACTCTAGTTTAAATTGTTTTTTCATAATAATATTTTCTATTCTATCCACCAATTGTACTCATACTTTCAGAAGCACCACCATCTTTTCTGCTTGCTTCTGCTATAAAACCATTTTCAGGTTTATTTTTCACCAAACCTAAAAAGAGTTCTTTTAAATCGTCATTAGAAGCTCCTTCTCTTATAAAATCTCGAAGATTAAAAACACCATCATCAAATAAACAATTTTTAAAAGTTCCGGTTGATGTAATTCTAATTCTATTACAATCGTTACAAATAGTTCTTGTAAATGCAGGAATAATACCTACTGTTCCTAAATGATTTTCTACTTTATAATTTCTAGACGTTGATGATTTCTCTGACTGAATTTCCTGAACATCAAACTCAGTTTTCATTTCATTTAAAATCTTCTTAAATGTCCAGTTTTCTTCCATTTTACGTTGTCCTTTTCCGTTAAAAGGCATTTCTTCTATAAAACGAACAGCAACATTTTTATCTTTTGTTAATCTTACAAAATCTACAATTTCATCAGTATTAAAACCAGACTGCACCACTACATTTAGTTTTAAATCTAAACTACTTTTCTCTAATAATTCAAAAGTTTTATAAACTTCTAGAAAAACATCTCTTCTTGTAATTTTAGCAAATTTATCTCGTTGTAAACTATCTATGCTTAAATTTATCTTTTTTACTTTATCTAACTTTTCTATTTTAGAAATATGATTAGAAATTAACGCTCCATTTGTAGTAATATTAATTTCGTCCAACAAATCGTTGTAAGATAACATTTCTAAAAAACCAACAAAATCTTTACGAACAAAAGGTTCGCCACCTGTTAAACGTACTTTTTTAACACCTAATTCTGTAAGAACTCTAATTAAACGATACATTTCTTTAAACGTAAGTAACTCTTGTTTTGGCACAATATCTATACCATGAGCAGGCATGCAATATTGGCAACGCAAATTACAGCGATCTGTAACTGCAAGTCGCACGTATTCCATTTGTCTTCCAAAACTGTCTACTAATTTGCTCATTTAATTTGGCAATTTTTTACTGATTAATCCATATAAAAAAGCACCTAAAAGTGCACCAACTAATAAAATGATTGCTGGTATTAATTTAAATCCAAGAATTACAAAAATTGGAGCTGCACAGGCACCCGAAATTCCCCAGCCTAAACCAAAAAATGTTCCTCCTAAAATAGTACTTATAAAACCTTTTTTCTTTGGTTTTGGTATAATTTTATTTCCATTAATATCTTTTATTTTTCCGCTTTTAAATAACTGCATAAATATCATAGAAACTACAACAGCACCTCCAATAATACCAAACATATGAAATGATTGAAATTTAAACATTTCGTAAAAACGATACCAAGAAATTGCTTGTGTTTTACTTAAAACAATTGCAAAAAAGATTCCTAAAATTAAAAATTTAATATTCTTCATCATCTAAAAAATTAAAGGGATAATAAACCAGGTTGCAATAACACCGCCAATAAAAAAACCAATTACTGCTAACAAAGAAGGTAATTGTAAACTACTTAAACCAGTAATTGCATGTCCAGAAGTACAACCACCAGCATAACGTGTTCCAAAACCAATTAAGACTCCAGAAAGCAGTAAAATTAAAAATCCTTTTAATGAAGAAAATGCTTCTACACCAAAAATTTCATCAGGAAAATATTGATTTCCAACATTTAAAAAACCTAAATCGGTTAATTCCTGAACTGTTTTTGGATTTAAATCTATTGTTTGATTTGGAATTAAATAATATGCAGAAATAAATCCACCAATTATTAAACCAACCACAAACATTAATGCAAAATCACGCTCTTTCCAATCTTTCTTAAAATAATCTGATATTTTTCCTGCACCAGCCATTGTACATAAAGTTTCTAGATTGGTAGAAACGCCAAAGTTTTTACCAAAGTAAAAATACAATAGTAGCGATATTGCTATTAATGGCCCACCAATATACCAAGCCCAAGGTTGTAAAATAAAATCCATATTTTTTTTTAATTTCTATTAATTCTCGATGTATTGATAACCGATATTATTATTAATATAATTCATAATTAATTTTGTTGCTCCTAAATGATCTTTAATATATCTTTTATTAATAATTCCTGTTAAATTTCTAAAACTTACATCTTCTTTTAAATTGATAAAATTAGAAGTAAATTCTTCTTGATTATTAATTGAAATACAACCACCAATTTTAACTAAATCTACCGCTTCTTTAAATTTGTTGTAATTATTACCAATAACTACAGGAATTCCAAAAGTTGCAGGTTCTAAAATATTATGTAAACCAGTTTTTAAACCTCCACCCACATAAGCAACATCTGCAACTGCGTAAATTTTGGTTAAAATACCAATGGTATCAATTATAAAAACTTGATATTCTGCTAAGTTTTTACCTTCCATTTCAGAAAATAAAACTGTTTTTTTGTGAATAGATTTTTGTAATTCTAAAATTGCATCACTCTTAATATTATGAGGCGCAACAATAAATTTATCATCTTGTGTTGCATTATTGTTAATATAATTTACCAACAACTCCTCATCTTCTTTCCATGTACTTCCTGCTACAAGAGTATATTTATTATCTTTAAATTGATTGATAAAATCTAACGAATTATCTTGTTCTAGTATTTCTGAAACTCTATCAAAACGAGTATCTCCTGCAACCGTTGTATTTTTTAAATTGATAGATTTTAGTAATTCTTTAGAATTATTGTCTTGCACAAAAAAGTGATTAAAAGCCTTTAAAGATGTACGCATAAAACCACCATAAGACTTAAAAAAAAGTTGCTTTTCTCTTAAAATTCCAGAAACCAAAATAGTTTTAATTTCTTTTCTTTTTAGTTCATTTAAAAGATTTGGCCAAAATTCATATTTAACAAAAACCGCTAAAGTTGGATTTAGTACTTCTATAAACTTTCTTGCATTAGATTTAGAATCTAAAGGTAAGTAACAAACAACATCTGCAAGATTATAATTCTTTCTAATTTCGTAACCAGAGGGAGAAAAAAAGGTAACTACAATTTTATACTTTTTATACTTTAACTTTAATTCTTCTATTATTGGTCTTGCTTGTTCAAACTCACCTAATGAAGCTGCATGAAACCAAATAATTTTCTCCTTTTTTAATTCAGAAAGTTTAGAAAAAGTTTGTTTTCTACCATCAACAAAAAGTTTTGTTTTTTTATTGAATATTGCCACTATTGGTAATAATAAGGAAGCCAAAAAAACTGTAAAATTGTACACTAATTTCATAAAGGTAAAAGTACTAAATGGAACGTTCTAAAACGAAAAAAAGCGTTAACAAATAAATGTTAACGCTTTTTATAATTTTATTTAAAACTTACTACTAAGCTTCAAATGGAGTTATAGAAACATAAGATCTGTTGTCTTTTTTCTTTCTAAATTCAACTACTCCATCAACCTTTGCATGTAAAGTATGATCTTTACCCATGTAAACGTTTTCACCTGGATTGTGAGTTGTACCTCTCTGACGAACAATAATATTTCCTGCAATTGCAGCTTGTCCTCCAAATATTTTTACTCCTAGTCGTTTCGATTCTGATTCTCTACCATTCTTCGAACTACCTACACCTTTTTTATGTGCCATTTTATTGAGTTTTTATAGGTTAAAGTTAAATTTAACAGGATTATTTTTCAATTCCCCCGTCTAATCTATCTTGTAATTCTTTTAATTCGTCCCATTTACCATCAGCAGCTAAACCAGCTTGTTTTGGCCAAGTATCAGTCACAATGTGAGATAATCTTGAACTTGCTTCAGTTAAAATTTCACTTAATTTAGAAGCATCAGTTTTTGCTACTTTCGCAAAAGTATCTAAACCTGCATTTACTAAAGCTTCAGCAGCTTTAGGTCCAGCACCTTCTATTTTCTTTAAGTCATCTCCTTTAGAAGATTTTTTTGGAGCAGCTTTTTTAGCTTCAGCCTTTGGAGCTGCAGCTTTTTTAGTTGCTTTTTTAGCACCAGAAGCAGCAATAGATTCAATTTGAATCTCGCTTAAAGCTTGTCTGTGTCCATTCTTCTTTTGGTAACCTTTTCTTCGTTTCTTTTTGAAAACGATTACTTTATCACCTTGTAAGTGACTTAAAATCTTTGCCGTTACTGCGGCTCCTTCTATAGCTGGGGCGCCAATAGATACACTTCCATTGTCATCTAATAAAAGAACGTTATCAAAAGTAACTTCTGATCCTTCTTCTCCTTTTAAACGGTGAACGTATACTTTTTGGTCTTTTGCAACTTTAAACTGCTGCCCTGCTATCTCTACGATTGCGTACATACTATTTGTTTTGCGTTAATTAACACATCTTCTCTATAGAAAATGCGGATGCAAATATACATATTTTTTACAACTCTACAACATTGCTTCAAAAAAAATAAAAGCATAATAATCAAGCAAATAAATAGTTTATTCGCTTCTTATTTAACGAGATTCTCACTATTTTTGGTGAATACTTATAAAAAATGTTAATTTGTTGTAACAAAGATAATTTCTCGGCGTCAAACAAATCATCAACTATTAATTAAATAAAAAATAAATGAAAAAAAGTATTTTAACTCTTGCTTCTGCGCTATTGGTTGCATTTTCATCAAATGCACAAAAGGTTGACTTTGAAGAGTACAAATTAGACAACGGAATGCATGTTATTTTGCATCAAGACAAATCTGCACCTGTAATTATTACTTCTGTAATGTATGGTGTTGGTGGAAAAGATGGAGATAGAGAAAGAACAGGTTTTGCTCATTTCTTTGAGCACCTTTTATTTGAAGGTACAGAAAACATAGAAAAAGGTGAATGGTTTAAAATAGTTTCTTCTAATGGTGGTAGAAACAACGCAAACACTTCTCAAGATAGAACTTATTATTATGAAATATTTCCTTCTAACAAATTAGAATTAGGTTTATGGATGGAATCTGAGCGTTTATTACACCCGATTATTAAACAAGAAGGTGTAGACACACAGAATGAAGTAGTAAAAGAAGAAAAAAGACAACGTACTAGAGCTTATTCAAATTTATTACCAGAAATTTCTAAAAACCTATTTAAAGTGCACCCATATAAAGACCCTAATGTTGGCTATATGGAACATTTAGATGCTGCAACTTTAGAAGAATTTTTAGCTTTTAATAAAAAATATTATGTGCCAAACAACGCTACATTAGTAGTTGCTGGTGATATAGATTTTGCTTCAACAAAGAAAATGATTCAAGATTATTTTGGACCTATACCAAGAGGTGCAGAAGTTGTAAGAACTTTTCCTAAAGAAGAACCTATTACTAAAGAATTTAGAGCAAAAGCGTATGATGATAACATTCAAATACCTGCTATTGTAGCTGCTTATAGAACTCCTTCTTTTAAAACAAGAGATTCTAAAATTTTAGATATGATTTCTACATATTTAAGTGGTGGAAAAAGTTCTGTATTATATAAGAAAATTGTTGATAAGAAGAAAATGGCACTTGCTGTACAAGCTGCAAATGTTTCTCAGCAAGATTATGGTGTGTATGCACTTTTTGGTATTCCTTTAGGAAAAACTCCTTTAATGGATTTAATAAAAGAAATTGATGAAGAAATTGTTAAAATTCAGACAGATTTAATTTCTGAAAGAGATTTTCAGAAAATACAAAATCAGTTTGAAAACAATTATGTAAATTCTAACTCTAGTGTAGTTGGTATTGCAAATTCTTTGGCTAGATACCATGTAATGTATGGTGATACAAATTTAATTAATTCAGAAATAGACATCTACAGATCTATCACTCGTGAAGAAATTAGAGCCGTTGCAAAAAAATACTTAAACAAGAATCAAAGACTAATCTTAGAATATTTACCTAAGAAAAAATAAGAAGAAAGATGAAGACAAAAATTTTATCAATTATAGCAGTTATATCTATGTCTTTTGTTGCAAATGCACAAATAGACAGAAGTAAAATGCCTACACCAGGACCAGATCCTGTTGTAAAATTAGGAGAAGCAGAAAAGTTTTCTTTAGATAACGGATTAACAGTAATTATGGTAGAAAACCATAAATTACCAAGAGTTTCTGCTACTTTAAGAATAGATAACAAACCTTATTTAGAAGGAAACATTGCTGGTGTTTCTGGTATGATGGGTAGTTTATTAGGTAGAGGAACTACAAATATTACAAAAGATGAGTTTAACGAAAAAGTAGATTTCTTAGGTGCTAATGTTGGCTTTTTTAGTTCTGGTGCTTCTGCAAGCTCTTTAGAAAAATATTTTCCAGAGGTTTTAGGTTTAATGGCAGATGGTGTTAAAAACTCTCAATTTTCTCAAGAAGAATTCGAAAAAGAAAAAGAAGTAACTTTAGAAAACTTAAAGTCTTCAGAAAAAAATGTGCCTGCGATTGCTGGTAGAGTTCAAAGCATTTTAGTGTATGGTAAAAACCACCCTTATGGTGAATATACAAGCAAGGCTACTGTAAATAACATTACTTTAGATGCTATAAAAAACAACTACAACACATATTACAAGCCTAACAATGCATATTTAATTATTGTTGGAGATATTAACCCAAAAGAAACTAAAAAGTTAGTAAAAGAATTATTTGCAGACTGGACAAAAGGAGATATTCCTGTTTCTAATTTTCCTGCTCCAGAAAATCTTTCTACAACACAAATTAGTTTTGTTGATATGCCAAACGCAAATCAATCTGAAATTGCTGTTGTAAATACTGTAGATTTAACTTTAGGAGACAAAGATTATTATGCTGCTTTATTAGCTAACAAGATTCTTGGTGGTGGTGGTTCTGCTAGACTTTTTAATAACTTAAGAGAAGACAAAGCATATACTTACGGTTCATATTCTGGTATTAGCCAAAATAGACAAAAAAACACAGGTACTTTTAGAGCTACTGCAAGTGTAAGAAATATGGTAACAGATAGTTCTGTTGTAGAAATTCAAAAAGAAATTAATAAGATTCGTTACCAAAAAGTAACAGAAAAAGAATTACAAGACGCTAAAGAAGAATACATTGGTGGTTTTGTAATGGATGTACAAAAGCCTGCAACTGCAGCTTCTTACGCTTTAAACATTGCACTTTATAATTTACCTGAAGATTTTTATGCTAACTATATTAAAAACATTAATTCTGTAACTGTAGATGATGTACAAAATGCAGCAATTAAATATTTTAGAGGAGACAAAGCTAGAATAATGGTTACTGGTAAAGGAATTGATGTTTTAAAAAATCTTGAAAAAACAGATTACGTAATTAATTACTTTGACAAAGAAGGAAACCCAACTGAAAAACCAGCAATGACAATGCCTATTCCTGAAGGAATGACTGCTGAAAGTGTTGTAAATAAATACTTAAATGCAATTGGAGGTAAAGATAAAGTTATGGCTGTTAAATCTACTGTTATGGTAGCAAACGCAACTATTCAAGGTACGCCTTTAGTAATGACAATGAAAGCTGCTGCACCTAATAAAACTTCTCAAGAAATTTCTGTAATGGGAAATACAATGTCTAAAACTGTATTTAACGGAGTTGTAGGATATACTGCTGCTAGAGGTCAAAAAATAGACATGACTGCTGCACAAATTACTGAAGCTAAAAACGGAAATGCTTTGTTTAGCGATTTAGAATATGCTTCTGGAGAATTAGTAAGAATTGAACCTTTAGAAGGAAAAAATGCAATTGTATTAAAGTTTAATGATACTGAAGTTTTTTACGACATGACTTCTGGTCTAAAAGTAAAACAAGTAAAAACTACCAAAACACCAGATGGTAAAGAGGTAAAAACACCAACTGTGTTTTCTGATTATAAAGAAGTAAATGGAGTTAAATTTCCTCATTCTATAGGAATTAAATCTGGACCAATGAATTTAGACTTTGTTGTAAAAGAAATTAAAATAAACGAAGGTGTTTCTGATGCTGATTTTGAATAATCGATATTAGAATTATTTTTAAAAACAGAGAGTCAAGATTTAGTTCTTGGCTCTTTTTTTATGTTCATTTTTATAATATCAGAAAAATTAAAAAACCTCAACTTTCTTATTATTAAAAAACTACTTTTTCTTATTCACCAAATAAACTCCAAATAAGATAATAATTCCTCCAAATATTTGAAGCGGACTTAACTTTTCACCATCTAAAACTCCCCAAAAAATAGCAACTAAAGGAATTACATATGTAACAGAAGAGGAAAAAACAGGATCTGAAATATGCACTAATTTGTTATAGATAGTTTTTGCTACTCCTGTTCCTACAACAGATAAAATAGCTAAATATCCTAAAGACTCCATTAAAACTGTATTCTGAAAACTAAACGTACTAAAGAAATCTGTGAAAGCTAAAACGATAAATGCTGGAATAATTAACAATAAAAAATTACCAGTAACAATAGAAAGTGCGTTTAAATCTCCTAAATATTTCTTTACCATATTTGCATTAAAAGCATAACCAATAGATGCTATAATTATTAAAAATGCATACCAATAATTCTGATCTGGGTTTAAAGCTGCGCCTTTTAAAATCAAAATTAAAGTTCCTACTAAACCAATTAAAATACCATAAAGTTGCGTTCTTTTAAAAGCAAAACCAAATACAATTGCTCCAAAAATAAGCGTATTAAAAGGCGTTAAAGAATTTAAAATAGACACAATAGAACTATCTATTGTAGTTACAGCAAATGCAAATAAAAAACCAGGAAGAAAGGTACCAGCAATAGATGTGTAAACTATATACTTATAGTGCTTCTTCTTTATTTTTTTTAATGATGGAAATGCAACAGACAACAAAAAAACGGCTGTAAAAATCATTCTTAAAGCACCTAGTTGAATTGGCGTAACACCCAACAAAGCTTTTTTCATTAATATAAAAGAACTACCCCAAACTAAAGAAAGTAAGGTTAAATAAAACCATTTTTGTTGCTGATTATTCATGCTTTTGACTTTTAACACTGTAAAAGTCTTACAATTATTGAAATATCACCCTGATTATTAATAAATTTGTAGCATAATCTAATAATTAAATATGATGACTACTAAAAAAATATTCTTTTCTATAGCTATGGCTTGTTTCCTTTTTATAGGATGTAACAAAGAAGTAAAAAAAGAAAACGTATCTCTTGCTATTTCTGGAATGACCTGTGAAATTGGTTGTGCAAAAACAATACAATCTAAATTATCTAAAAAAGAAGGTGTAATTAACGCAAAAGTTGTTTTTACAGATAGTATTGCAAATATAGAGTTTGACGCTAATACTACTTCTAAAAAAGATTTAATTGCTTACGTAAACGGAATTGCTGGTGGAGATTTATATAAAGCTTCTGAAGCTTCAGAAATTTCTAGTAAAACAACTAACGCTACTAAAACTCATGTTTGTTCTGATTCTTGTAAAGAAAATTGTGAATTAAAAGCAGAAAAAAAAGGTTGTTGTTCTGGTGCAAATGTAAATGGTAAAATGGTTTGCGCAGATGATTGTAAAATGGCTTGTTGCGTTAAAGAAACTGAATAAACAAATATTCTTATAATAAAAAAAAGCAGGCTTAGAGCCTGCTTTTTTATTTCTAAAATCTTTTAAGATTATAAACCAGCCGTTTTCCAAGTCCAAGTAGAAACATCTACCTTAGTTCCTGTTTTATATTCTGCAGTAGTAGTTGCAGCAGCACCATCTATAATTACGTTTGCTAAAGGACCTCCATCTTTCATGTCGATATTTTTAGCATAACCTTCTAACCAAATATTAGTTATTGTTGCACCAGAAGTCTTCTTAAATTGTAAAGCTGTACCATCTACTGTAGAGATTGCAGTTAAGTTTACAAATTTAGGATTTCCGTTATCTTTATCTCCTTCAAATGCAGTAGAAAAACCAGAAACTGTATGAGATATATAAGTGTTAGTTATACTTCCATTCCATCCTTCTGTCCAATCTACAGAATCATCTTCATTATTTACTAAGTATAAGTTTTTAGCAGAAACAGTTCCTCCAAAAAACTCTACACCATCATCTGCACCATCAATTACAGAAATGTTTTCAACTACAGTACCAGATCCAACAGCATAAAAAGAAACACCATTATATTGAGATTCAGAATTAATTTGAGCTCCAGTTCCTCTTATTACTAAATATTTTAATGACCCAGAATTATCTGTATCACTTGTTCCTCCGTAGATAAAACCACCAACTTCTGCTTCTGCATTTACACCAGCAGTTGTTGTTGCGTTTCCACAAATTGTTAAACCTCCCCAATCTCCTGGTTCACCAGAAGCAGAAGAAATAACTACTGGGTTAGTTTCTGTACCTTGAATATCTATTTTACCTCCTTGTAAAACTGCAATATAAACTCCAGTTCCACCATTTCTAGCAGTAATTTTTGTTCCTGCAGGTATTGTTAAAGTTGCACCAGATTGAACAATATAAGAAGAGTTTAATTTATAGCTTACAGAAGCATCTAAAGTAACATTTGTAGTTACTGCACCTTGTAAGATACTAGTTTCAAAAGATAAGTTTGTTGGTACCCAATCAAAATCTGTAACGTTTACAGTTGGTACAACAGTAGTGTTTAATGTGTAAAAATAATCTCCAGATGCTGCCATTTCTGCTTCAGAAGCTAATGCTACTGGTGTTTGACCATCAGAAAATACAACATTTGAAGTAGCAGCACCATCTACCATATCTAAGTCTACATCATAACCACTTAATGATAAACCAGAGATTGTACCACCAGATTGTTTTTTAAATTGTAATGCTTTACCACCTACTGTAGAAATTGCAGTAATGTTGTTAAATTTAGGATTTCCGTTATCTTTATCTCCTTCAAAAGCTGTAGAGAAACCAGATTTAGTATGAGAAATGTAAGCAGTATTTACTGTACCATTCCATCCTTCTGTCCAATCTATAGAATCATCTTCGTTATTTTCTAAATATAAATTAGAAACAGAAACTGTACCTCCAAAAAATTCTATACCATCATCAGAACCATCAATTACAGCTACGTTACTTATTGTAGTTTCAGAACCAACAGCGTATAAAGAAACTCCGTTGTACTGAGATGTTAAACTAATTTGAGCACCTGTACCTTTAATAACTAAATAATTAATAGAACCAGAGTTATCTTGGTCATTTGAACCTCCATAGATAAAACCACCAACTTCTGCTTCTGCATTTACACCAGCAGTTGTTGTAGCGTTACCACATATTGTTAAACCTCCCCAATCTCCAGGATTTCCTGATGCAGAAGACATAATAACAGGAGAAGAAGCTGTACCTTGAATATCTATTTTACCACCTTGTAAAACAGCTATAAAAACACTTGTACCTCCGTTTAATGCTTGAATTTTAGTTCCTGCAGGTATTGTTAATTTTGCTCCTGAAGCAACTGTAAAAGAAGAATTTAAGTTATAAGCTATTCCAGAATCTAATGTATAGTCTTCATCTAGACTACCTTTCATAATTCCTGCTTTTAAGTTTTCTATAACTTCAGATCCTTCACCTGGTAAAATAATTTCTGGCTCATCACTACCACAATTAAATAATGTTAAAGTAACTAAAGAAAAAGCTACGATATTTAAAATTTTAAAAACTGATTTTTTCATTTTGTTTTGTTTGATTATATTTTTTTACAAAGAAATCAACTAATTCTTTCTTTTGTTTTACCTAAATATTAATAGTATGTTAGGCTTTATTTAGAAAATCTTTAGTTTGTTAATTAATAGTTAACTAGTTTAAAAAGTATATTTTACACTTAATGTTAACTGGCTACCTTTCTTGTAAGACAATACAGTCTCGTTAGTTTCTAAATTAGAAATTAAGTTTCTTACTTTTTGTGTTTGCTTAATTTCTGGGTTTAATAAATTTCTACCAACTAGTTTTATTAATAAGTTTTCTGTTAATTTTTTACTAACTACTAGATCTAGCGCTACAAATCCTTTTTCAATTATTTCATCATTGTATAATGAAACACTATTTGTAAAATCTTCTGGAGAACCTAATACATATATTTTATCTGAAGAATAATTACCAGTTAAAGTTGCTACAAATTCATTCTCTTTTCTATCTGTAAAACTTAAAGAACCATTTGCTATAAAATCTGATGCACCTTGTAAACTAGATTCTTTTATATTTTTATATTGAAAGTCTTTTAACAAATCTTGCTTTAACCACATTTTAGTAACATTACCTGTAATGTTTAAAATACCTTCTTCATCTTCATTTTTAAGTAAATCTGTTTTTGCTTCAAATTCTAAACCATAAACTTTTGCTTCTTCACCTGTGTTTGAATACACAAAATTACCAGAAGAACCTCTTGCTTGTGCTAAGTTAATTGGGTTAATAATTTGCTTATAAAATGCTGTTGCAGAAAATAACTGTCCGCTTTTTGGAAACATTTCGTATTTTAAATCTATGTTATAAATGTCAGATTTTTCTAATTCAGGATTTCCTTTAATAACACGCCCTGTAGGAGAAACATACTCAAAAGGTGCTAATTCTTTAAATTCTGGTAAAGTTTGTGTTACACTAGATGCAAAACGTAAATATTGATTTTCTTTAATCTCATATTTTAAATTTACACTTGGGTATAAGCTTTCATAAACTCTATTTATGTTTCCTAATCTACCAACATAATTGGTTACATCCCAAGTTACATCTAATTCGTTTCTCTCATATCTTAAACCTAAGTTACCAGATAACTTGTTATTTAATTGAAAATCGAAATTTACAAAACCTGCCATAATATCTAGATCTGCATTATATCTATCTACTTCACCAACTCTTAACCTTAAACCATTATTAAAGTTAGTTGGTGTAAATGTTTCTGTTAAATCGTCTACAGATGGTGCAGTAAAATCTTTTGCTCTAACACCTACAAATAAAGATCTAAAAGTTCTTTCTTTATGTCTAAAGTTTAAACCATAATTTAAAGAATATGGTTTATTATCATCTTCATCTTTAAAACCTAACGCCCATTTATTTTCTAAAAGAGCAACATATTCTTTATCCTGTATTTTTTGACTAGATTTTCTTTGTTGATAATCTCCAACGTGAGAATATTGAATTAAAGGAGAATTAGTAATATCTAAAATATTTACTTCATTTCTTATTCTATTTGGTTCTTCGGCTAAAACAAAATTATAACCTGCTGCCCAATTTAAAGTATTGTTCTCGTTCCATTTATGCTCTCCTAACAACTGGTTTACAAACATTGTTGTTTGCTTAAAGTTTTGATCTCTAACAAAAGCGCCTTCTTCTTGCGGATCTTGATCAAAAACATACCCTAAACCATTTCTACCTTGCTCATATAAATTAGTTGTACCTGT
>CAXBIR010000079.1:0-14723 GCA_963975825.1 uncultured Polaribacter sp. | reverse complement strand
TATAAATTTTGCTTTCTTAATAAATTCTAGAAAGGTAAATCATCTGGTTCTTCATTAGAAACATTAGATGCTGGCTGAAACTGATCTACTGGAGGTAAATTTTGGTTCTGAGCTCCTGTTTGAGAAATATTCTCTACTCTCCAACCTTGAATTGAATTAAAGTACTTAGCTTCACCTTGTGGGTTAATCCATTCTCTACCTCTTAAGTTTATAGATACTTTTACGTCTTGTCCAACAGAATAACTGTTTAACAAATCACATTTATCTTGTACAAACTCAATCATAATCATTTGTGGATATTGATCATCTGTTGTAACAACTAATTCTCTTTTTCTAAAACCGTTTGCGCCAAAAGTTTGCACATCTCCAATTAACTTTACTTTACCAATAACTTCCATAATATAATCTTAACTATTTAATTAAAAGCACTTTCCAAGCACTCTCTACATCATTCTTTTTTAAATACTCTTGGGCAAATGTATGTTTTTTTGTGGTTTCTAACCCAATAAATTGCACATGTTCTTTCGCAAAGTTATTAACACTTTCTTCTGTTGGCAGTTGTTCTACATTACCCAACATGCCTAAATTGTTACCCGTTAAAACTGTACTATTTCTAATTTCTTCAGAAATTGAATCTACACCAATACCTAAAGTAGAAATAGGTTTTGGTATTTCAAAGAAACCATCTCTAGCTCTTGTATAATAACTACCTCCTGCTCTTGCAACCAAATCTATTTTATGTTGGTCTATTGCTCCGTTTTCATCTAAAACATCATCAGAAATATGAATTTTAACAACTTCACAAACTATTAAGTTTCCTGCTCCTCCTTCATCTCCAGTAAAAATAACATCTTTTACTTTACACTCAAATTGTACAGGAGATTCTGCTACTCTAAATGGCTTAATTTCGTCTGAAGGCAACATTGTAAAACCTGCTTTTTCAAACTCATTAACACCTTCTGGATATTCTGTAGAGCTTAAAGACATTTGTTGTACAATATTATAATTTACAACATTAATAACCACTTCTTTTGTTGCCAAAGCATTATCTAAAGTATGTTTTGTGGTATTATCTCTTACTCTTCTTGCAGGAGAAAATATCATAATTGGTGGATTAGAACCAAATACATTAAAAAAACTAAAAGGAGATAAATTAGGATTCCCTTTCTCGTCTATTGTACTTGCAAATGCAATTGGCCTTGGCGCAACTGCACCTAATAAATAACCGTGTAATTTACCTGTAGAAATTTCTTTTGGATCTATTGTTAGCATCTTAAAATATTTTATGTTGTAAAGATACTATCAAAATCACAAATGAGTTATATAGGGAAACCATTATATTTGTTTTCATGAATTTTCTAACCAACACACTTTTATTTAAAAGAATTGCTGTTTTAATTTCTTTGATTATTGTTTCTCTAATCTTATGGAACACCTATATCTTTTTTCAGAAATTTAAAAATGAAGAAAGAGTAAAAATGGAAATTTTAGGAATTGCACAAAAAGAACTAGCAAACGCAGATCTAGAATCTGATATAACTTTACAAGACAAAATTATAACTACAAACACCAATATTCCTTTAATTTTAGTAGATGGAAATGGAGAAATTATTTCCTCACAAAACTTAGATGCTGTTAAATCTTTAAACTCTAAGTATCTAAAAGATCAATTAGAGATAATGAAAACCGAAAATTCTCCGATTGAAATTAGTTATAAAGGAAAAAACAAACAATATATATATTATAGAAATTCAGATTTATTAAACAAACTTACCTATTACCCTATTGCTTTAATTCTTATTTTATTACTTTTTGTAAGTGTAATTTACTTGTTTTACAGTTCTAACAAAGCTTCTGAAACAAATAAATTATGGACAGGTATGGCAAAAGAAACTGCCCATCAAATTGGTACACCATTGTCTTCTCTATTAGGTTGGATTGCTATTTTAAAAATGGAAAAAGTAGACGATAAATATGTTGAAGAAATAGAAAAAGATGTTGCTAGACTTAATACAATTGCAAATCGTTTTTCTAAAATTGGCTCTAAACCAGAATTAAAAAAAGAAAATATTGTTACTATTACAAAACAAGCTTACGATTATTTAGAATCTAGAAGCTCTAAACAAATTAAATTTTCTTTTACAAGTTCAGACACAGAAATTTACACAAACCTAAACACAGAATTATTTGGTTGGGTTATAGAAAACCTTATTAAGAATGCCATAGATGCAATGCAAAGAGAAGGTTCTTTAAATTTAAAGATAGAAAACACAAAAAAGAAAGTAAAAATAACGGTTTCAGATACCGGTAAAGGAATGCCTAAAAAATTATTTAAACAAATTTTTAAACCTGGTTTTACAACTAAAAAACGTGGTTGGGGCTTAGGTTTATCACTTTCTAAACGTATTGTAGAAGATTACCATAAAGGTAAAATATTTGTACAAAAATCTGATTTAGGGAAAGGAACTACTTTTGAAATTTTATTAGATAAAATTTAATTTTAGAAGCTATTTCCTGCTTTCACTACTCGCTTTTATCGTTCCTCAAAAGAGCTCAAACACACCGTTCAATCAGGGCTAAACTACTTTGCTAACTTATTTTTTTTAAAAGAAATAAAATACTTCTTAAAAATTCTCAGCAATACTTTCTGCCAAAGCAACAAACTCTTCATTGGTTAACTTTACTTTCTTAGCAAACTGAATATCTGCCATTTCATTTAAAGGAACTAAATGCACGTGAACATGAGGCACTTCTAAACCAATTACACTTAAACCAACACGCTTACAAGGAATGGCTTTTTCTATAGCTTTAGCAACATCATAAGAAAAATCCATTAAGCTTCGGTATTCATCTTTAGACAAATCAAAAAGTTTATTTTCTTCTTTTTTAGGAACTACCAAAGTATGCCCTTTTGCATTAGGATTAATATCTAAAAAAGCTATAAAATCTTTATTTTCTGCTACTTTATAACTTGGTATTTCTCCTGTAATTATTTTTGTAAAAACGCTCATATCTTTATTTAGTTGCTGCTTTATTTTTGTGTAATTTTCTTTTGAAGACACAAACCAAAGTAAATATAAAAAAGAATTCGGATTCTGACTAAGTCAAAACCCGAATTTATATTTTTAGATCTCTGATACTTCAGAAATAATAAATTTATTCTCTAGTAATTTCCATAATTTCAAACTTCATAATTCCACTAGGAACCTGAATCTCTGCTACTTCTCCTACTTTTTTACCTAACAAACCTTTACCAATTGGCGAGTTTACAGATAACTTACCATTTCTTACATCGGTTTCAGAATCTGCAACCAATCTATATTTAAATTCCATTCCATTTGTAGCATTTTTAATTACTACGCTAGAATGTATTAAAACTTTAGAAGTATCTAATTGGCTTTCATCTAAAATACGAGCATTAGAAATTACGTTCTTAAGCTTTGCTATTTTAAATTCTAAGTGAGATTGTTCTTCTTTTGCTGCATGGTATTCAGCATTTTCACTTAAATCACCTTTGTCTCTTGCATCTGCAATTTCTGTGGTAACTCTTGGTCTTTCTACTTGCTCTAATTGAACAAGTTCAGCCTTTAATTTTTTTAATCCTTCAGCAGAATAATATGAAATTTCACTCATGTTGTTTAAATTTAAAAATCCCATTACCTTTTCAGGAATGAGATTGTCTTACAAATGTACAAAATATTTGTAACTTGCCATCGTTATTAAAAGAACAAAGATAATTTTATGCTTAAAAAAGTGCTTTTTTTTCTTTCTATACTTGGTTTTTTTAGTTGTACAGACAACAATTTACCAGCCAATTGTATAAGACCTTTTTCTGTGTCTATAAGCACAGATTTAAATAATCCACAATTATTAAATGCACAAGTACCTGGTGGTTCTGTAGAACTCTCTGGAGGTGCAAAAGGTATAATTCTTTTAAATGTTAACGGTACAGAATTTGTTGCTTACGATAGAATTTGCCCTGAAGGAGATTGTAATACTGCTATGATTTATGACAAATTAAACAGACCCAACATTCTAAAATGTTCTTGCGACGGAAGTGAATATGGTTTAGGTTTAGGTATAGGAGGCGCTCCACAAACAGAAGGTTTTTTATGTTCTGCTCTAGAATATAAAGTTTCTAAAATTGGTTCTTCAATTAGAATCAGTAATTTTTAGTGAAAATGAATTGAGTTGTGTATTTTTGCTGAAACACAACAACTTTACAAGTGAAAAACTATTTTTCTTCAGATTTTAAATTGGGCGTTCTTGGTGGTGGCCAATTAGGACGAATGCTTTTAGCAGAAACACAAAAATTAGACATTTATACTTCTATCTTAGAAAGTAATAAAATTGCACCATGTGCAGAAATTTGCAATAATTTTGTAGTTGGAGATTTGTTAGATTTTAACACCGTTTACAACTTTGGTAAAACTGTAGATTTACTAACAATAGAAATTGAAAATGTAAATTTAGATGCTTTAGATAAACTAGAAGACGAAGGTCTTACTATTTACCCTAAACCAAAAGATCTACGAATTATTCAGAGTAAAGCTAGACAAAAAAACTTCTACATAGATAAACAAATACCAACTGCAGAATTTTCTCATTATGCGTATTTAGAAGAATTAAAACATTCTTTTGAAAACAATATTATAGATTTCCCCTTTGTTTGGAAAGCAGCACGTTTTGGTTACGATGGTAATGGTGTAAAAATTGTTAGAACTATTGAAGATTTAGAAAGTTTACCAAATGTAGAGTGTATTACAGAGAAATTAATTCCTTTTAAAAATGAATTAGCTGTAATTGTTGCAAGAAATATTTCTGGAGAAGTAAAAACATATCCTGTAGTAGAGATGGAGTTTCATCCAGAAGCAAATCAAGTAGAATATGTAATTTGCCCAGCAAGAATAGATTCTAAAGTAGCTGAAAAAGCAAGAGAGATTGCTTTAAAAGTAGTTAGTAACCTAGATTTTGTTGGTTTATTAGCTGTAGAAATGTTTCAAACTGTAGATGATAAAATATTAGTAAATGAAGTTGCACCAAGACCTCATAACTCTGGACATTATTCTATAGAGGCAAGTTACACCAATCAATTTGAACAACATTTACGAAGCATTTTAAATCTTCCTTTAGGAAATACAGATAGTAAAGTTGCTGGTATTATGGTTAATTTAGTTGGTGAAGAAGGTTATTCTGGCGATGTAATTTATAAAAACATAGAAGAAATATTAAAAATAGACGGAGTTACACCTCATATTTATGGGAAGAAAGAAACAAGACCATTTAGAAAAATGGGACATGTTACTATTGTAAATTCAGATATTAATATTGCAAGGGAAGTTGCACAAGAAGTAAAAGAAACAATTAGAGTTATAAGTAAATAATTATGGTAGGAATAATAATGGGAAGCGATTCTGATCTTCCAATAATGCAAGAAGCAATAGATATTTTAGAAAGTTTTAATATTAAAATAGAAGTTGATATTGTATCAGCTCATAGAACTCCAGAAAAATTAGTAGACTACTCAAAAAACGCACACAAAAGAGGCTTAAAAGTAATTATTGCTGGTGCTGGAGGCGCAGCACATTTACCAGGAATGGTAGCTTCTATGAGTCCTCTACCAATAATTGGTGTTCCTGTAAAAAGCAGAAACTCTATAGATGGTTGGGATTCTGTTTTATCTATTTTACAAATGCCAGGTGGCGTACCAGTTGCAACTGTTGCTTTAGACGGCGCAAAAAATGCGGGTATTTTAGCAGCACAGATTATTGGTGCTTCAGACAAATCTGTATTAGATAAAATTATTGCCTACAAAGAAAATTTAAAATTGAAAGTAGAACAAGCTTCTGAGAGAGTTAGAAAATAAAATAACATTAAAAAATACTGATTGCTAATTTGCAATCAGTATTTTTTTTGTCAAGTTTGTATTGTTTATTAAAGTAGTATTTACCAAATAAACTCCAGTTTTTAGAGAAGAAACATACTTTGCTTCATTTCCTAAAAATGTTCTTATTTTTCTTCCTTGTATTGTATATAAAGTTACTTCTTTAACATTGTCTACATCAAAATCATATTCTACTATTAATTCTTTTGCACCATCAACATAAACTGTAAAATCTTTAGAATCTATTTCCTCTACTGTTAAAGATTCTTTTCCTGTTTTCTGGGTTGCTCTTCTTTTCTTTTTAGTGTAGATAATTTTAAATCTTGTGTTATTTTCACCAATAGTATCAATTGTAAAATTATAACCTCTTTGTCTTAAATCTACTGTTACTTTAGCTTCAGTATCTCTTAAATAAATATAGTAATCTTCACTTATCGTTTCATCTTGTATTCCTATTGAATACTCACCTATTTCATCAACTACAAAACCAACTTTTACAACTTTTTTATCTCTTTTTAAAACTGGTAAACCTTGTATAGACGCCTTTTTATCTCCTCTAACTAAAGTATAGAAACCCATTGAAGTTTGATTAACATCATATGGAGAATCATACAATCTATCATATCTATTAGTAGCCCCTTCTAAGAAACCAACTAATAACGTATTTGTTTTATCTCCTTTATTAAATGTAAACCAAGATCTACCTTCTTTATTAAATGTCTCTTTTGTTTTACTAGACTTATAAAATTGCGTGTTATTTGCTACAATTTGATGTGTAGTTTTAAACGTTATAGTACTATTTGCTGTTGTTCTTACAAAGAAGCCTTGCCCAGAACCAATTTTACCAGTGGTAGTATTACTCATACCACCAGTTACATTGTACTGTAAATAGTCTGAAACATTATTGTCTCCAACTTCTGCTGTATTTTGATTCCAAAGGTAAATGGTACCATCTATATCTGAATTATCTGTATCTGCACTTACCAAATCCCAATCTATTGCAGAAAAATAAGGATTTCCTACTAAATTATCTCCAGATGTAGACCAAACATTACTTGGATCTGTACTAGCTAAATTTGAAGAATTAAATACATTTACAACAACATCTCCTTCGTTTAATTTACCTGTAAAAGTTCTTAACTCACCACCAATTCCTTCATTTTGTATAGCATAACCAACTCCTGGGTTAAAATCTGCTTTTCCATGAAAAGCCCAATCTGAACTTGCACTACCAGCATCGAATCTGTAAATTAATTCTGCATCTGGAAAAACTGAAGCTATATTAGAATCTGCTGCAACTACAGGAGAACTCCAATAAGAATAAAAATCGTTACCAGAATATATTGGTGTAGCTCTTTTAATATTAAATGAACCAGAACCAGCAATTGTAGCATTACAAGAGTTAAAAATTAATGCACCACCATCTTCAACAGTAATTGTTCCGTTATTTGTTAATCCATAAAATATATTTAAAGTACCACCACTTTTCACAATAACCTCTGCTCCACTATTAATTGTTAATCTACCAATTTTTACTTCTGTAGTTATATTTGCATTATTTGCCCCACTATTTACTACAACAGTTTGGGTTTTTGTAACCACTGGCGAAGTACCAGACCAATTTGCATTGTTAGAAAAATCTGAAGAAGAACCTCCATTCCAAGTATAAGTTGTTCCACTTCCAGAAGCTGTTGCTGTAGCAGCAATAGAACTTGCACCATTAGCTTCATATTTTATTTGATCGCCATCTTGATAAGCAACTAAACTAGTTCCTGAAGTTAAATACGTAGATTTATTCGTGTTTATTTGGCTTTCTGTTCTTGCAACATTCCAAATTCTAAATAATGAAATATTTCCATTAAAATTATTAGTATTTCCATCATTACCAGAAAATGTACCATTGTAAGTTCCAACTCCACTTCCGCCCCAATTAGCATCTGTTAAACTTGTTGGATATCTTACAACACCTCCATTTCTACCAAAAGAAATATTTCCAGAATGATTACTTATCTGTAAACCATCTTGTACATCTTTTTCTACACCATCTAAATACCATCTAAAAGTAACATCTGGCGAAGCAGTATCTTCTACTGTAAATGCAATATGCACCCATTTATCTGCTGTTATATCTCCAATAGCAGATCTAAAAAAACGTCTTCTTGTTGCGTTGTCTGCGTTATTTCTATAACCACCTAAATAAATTCTACTACCTTCTATGTAAATTAAGATAGCATTAACTTGGGCTCCTTCTTCATACAAAACTTGTCTTGTTGTTATATCAGAAGTTTTAAACCACATCTCTATAGTTCTATTCTTAGTGTTCTGTATATTAATTGCATCTGTGTTTGGAACTGTAATATAATCATCTGTTCCATTTCCTGTAAAACCTGCAGAACATGGTATTTGAGCAAACATTGTATTTGCAACAAAAACAAAAAGTAATATTATAATTGTATTCTTTTTTTTCATATTTAAAGTTTTATTTTTTCTTTTTCCTATTTAATAGCTATCCTATTAGTCATAAATATAGAACTAAACCTTACATTATCTGTTGATTTTTAGATAGAAGCGTACAAATCATCGGTAAGTGGATAATAAAAGGAGTTTGAGTTTTAAACCTATTTATCTGAAATGATAATCTTCTTGGTAAAGATTCTGTTATCATGAAGTAAAACATTAACTACGTATATACCACTTACTAATTTTGATATATTTTTTTCTTCGTTGGTAGAAAAACTAAAAAGCTTTGAACCTAGAATATTATAAATTGAAACATTCTTTATCAAATCTAAATCTGTGTAATTAATTTTTAAAAGTTTAGCTTCATTTGTAAAAATAGAAAACTCATCATTAGATAAATTTTCTGAATTAATGCCTAAAGTTTTTCTCTCTTCTTTTGTGTAAATTATTTTAAACCTGGTATTATTTTCCCCAACTTCATTAATCGTAAAAATATAATCTTTCTCTCTTAAATTTATATACTCTTTTAATTCTGAATCCAATAGATAAATAAAATATTCATCATCAATATATTCATCTTTTAACCCAATCGTGTACTCACCTATTTTGTCAATTACAAAACCTAATTTTACATCTTTGGTATCTGAACTTAAAATAGGTAAACCTTGTATGGATGTTTTTTTAATTTCTTCTGCTAATGAATAGAAGCCCATAGAAGTTTCACTGGTATCATAAGGACCATCATATAATCTATCATAACTATCGGTTGCTCCTTCTAAAAAACCTATTAATAATGTATTTGTTTTATTCTTATGATTAAAATAGAACCAAGACCTACCATCTAATTTCTTTTTATTTCTATTAGTTAATCCTTTATAAAAAGTATTATTACTGCCAGGTATTTGATGTGAAGGTTTAAACGTTACAGTACCAGAATTTAAGGCTTTTACAAAAAAACCTTGAGCTGAACCTATAATTCCTGTAGCAGAATCTGCACTTCCTGTTACATTATACTGTAAGTAATCAGACACATTATTTTCCCCTATTTCTGATGTATTTTGGTTCCAAAAATAAAGTTCTCCTTCAATATCTGAATTATCTGGGTCTGCAATTACCAAATCCCAATCTATAGCAGAAGCATAAGGATTTCCTATCAAATTATCTCCTTCTGTAGACCAAGCAGTTCCTCCGTTATCTGTTCCTGATAAATTTGAAGTGTTATAAATATCAACTTCTACATCTCCTTCATTAATTTTGCCTGAAAAGACTCTCTCTTGTCCACCAAGACCTTCATTTTGAACAGCATAACCAACACCTGTTGAAAAGTTAGATAAACCGTGTAATATCCAATCAGAATTTGCATCGCTAGAATTAAAAGCATAAATTAATTCTGCGTCAGAAAACACTGTACCAATATTAGAGTCTGTTTCTGTAACTGGAGAACTCCAATAAGAATAGAAATTGTTTTCAGAATAAGTTGGTGTATTTCTTGTAACATTAAATACTCCACCTCCAGAACTAACTTTTTTCTGTCTTAAAATTAAACTACCACTGTCTAGTATATTTAAAGTTCCATTATTTACTAAATCATATGAAATGTCTAAGGTTCCACCAGAACTAACATTTGCAGTTGCACCAAGATCTATTGTTAAATCACCAACAGCAATATTTGAAGAAATGGTTGGGTAGTTTGTAGAAACTTGAATTTGTGCACCTTGCTTTTGTATAGAATTTGGTACAACACCACCTTCCCAATTAACTCCTGTATTCCAATCCGTACTTCCAGCTGTTGCGCTCCAAATAATAGTTGTTACATTGTCTATAGTAGTTTCTGCAGGAACGTTTGAATCATTTAAATAGGTAAAACTATCTCCATCTAAAGCAGCTGCTAAGTTTTCTGTTCCTAAATTAGTTATTATTTTATTTTTATTGGCTAAAATTTCTGCTGGTGTTCTAACATCGTTCCAAACTCTAAAACCCCAAATATATCCGTTAAAATAATATTCTACTCCAGTATCAGCAGTATTAGAATTAAAACAATATTCAGAATTTCCTGTTGCAGTCCAAGTTCCGCAATTAGGAAAACGTAAAGTTCCATTTTTTCTTCCTAAATGAATTGGATTATGTGGCCCAAACTGATATCCAGAAATTTGCCCCATAATTTCACCATCTAAATACCATTTTAAGGCATTATTATCTGAAGCTGTAATGGGATTATTTACTGGTGCAACAGCATTATCTAAAATTAATGCTACATGGTACCATGTGTCTGATAATATTGGTTCTCTATAAAAAGTACCTTGCCAAGTTGGTGTATAGTCTGATCTGTTGTAAGCTCCTACATATAAATAACCTGCTTCTACATAGATTATTACAGCCCTAGTACCACCACCTTCTTCCATAATTACCTGTTTAGTAGAAAGAGTTGCATCTATTACTTTAAAAGCAGTTTCATATGTTCTATTATTCGTTGTTCTATCATCAATATTTGTAGTTTTAGGAACGTCTAAAAAATCATTTACACCATCAAAGTATAAACCAACATTGCCTGTTTGCCCAAAACTGGAAAAGCTTATTAATAATAAAAGTAAGTGTATTTTTTTCATAGCAGACACCTATACTGTTGATTAGATTTTTTATAAAGTTAAACAAAAATATAAAAAAAAGTACTAAATTTAAGTTAACTTCGTTTAAATGTTGTTTTATTTCGTCCAAAGGAAACTTAAGTAACATTAATGATAAAATGTATAGAATCTTTATCTTTGAATATTAAATAAAATTTTAAATGAATCCACTTTTACAAGACTTTAATACTGCTCCTTTTTCTAAAATATCTAACGAACACTACAAACCAGCTATTAAAAAAGCTATAGAAATTGCGAAACTAGAAATAGAAAAAATTATAACTAATACAGAAAAACCAACTTTTGAAAACACAACAGTTGCTTTAGATTTTTCTGGCGAAAAATTAAATAAAATTACTAGTATTTTCTTCAATTTAAATTCTGCGGAAACAAATGATGAAATTCAGAAAATAGCACAAGAAGTTTCTCCTTGGTTAAGTGAATTTAGAAATGATATTACGTTAAATGAAGATTTATTTAAAAGAGTTAAATCTGTTTTTAATGTAAAAGAAAACTTAGATTTAACACCAGAACAAAAAACACTTTTAGACAAACAATATAAAAGTTTTGCAAGAAATGGAGCTAATTTAAATGAAACTGACAAAACAAAACTAAGAGAAATAGATACGAAACTATCTAAATTATCTTTAAAATTTGGAGAAAATGTTTTGGCAGAAACTAATGCTTTTGAAATGCATTTAACAGATGAAAATGATCTAGCAGGTTTACCAGAAAGTGTAAAAGAAGCAGCTAAAGAAGTTGCAAAATCTAAAGATAAACAAGGTTATATTTTCACCCTAGATTACCCAAGTTACATTCCTTTTTTAACCTATGCAGACAATAGAGAATTGCGTAAAAAAATGGCAATTGCTGCTGGTAAAAAGGGATTTCAAAATAATGAATTTAACAACGAAAAAGTTGTTTTAGAAATTGTAAATCTTCGTCATAAAAGAGCAAATTTATTAGGTTATAAAACACATGCTCATTTTGTTTTAGAAGAAAGAATGGCAGAAACGCCAGAAAAAGTAATAGAATTTTCTAACAATCTTCTAGAAAAAGCAAAACCTGCAGCCTTAAAAGAATTTGAAAACTTAGAAAATTACGCTAAGAAATTAGATGGTATAGATAGACTTCAAAAATGGGATGGAGCTTATTATTCAGAAAAATTGAAGAAAGAATTATTTGATTTAGACCAAGAACTTCTGAAACCTTACTTTAAATTAGAGAATGTAATTAATGGTGTTTTTGAAATTGCAAATAGATTATTCGATTTGAATTTTGAAGAAGTTTCTAACATAGATAAATATCATGAAGATGTTAAAACATATAACGTAACAGACGCTAATGGTAATTTTGTTTCTGTTTTTTATGCAGATTTTCATCCAAGAAAAGGAAAAAGAAATGGAGCGTGGATGACTTCTTATAAATCGCAACAAATTAAAAATGGAATTAACGAAAGACCACAAGTTTCTATTGTTTGTAATTTTACTAAACCAACCGAAACAAAACCTTCTTTATTAACTTTTAACGAAGTTACCACGTTGTTTCATGAATTTGGCCATGCACTTCATGGAATGTTAGCAAACACCACTTATAATAGTTTATCTGGAACTTCTGTTTCTTGGGATTTTGTAGAATTACCAAGTCAGGTTTTAGAAAATTGGTGTTTTGAAAAAGAAGCTTTAGAATTGTTTGCAAAACATTATGAAACCGGTGAAATTATACCAATGAAATATGTTGAAAAAATTAAAGAATCTGCAAGTTTTCATGAAGGTATGCAAACATTAAGACAACTTAGTTTTGGTTTGTTAGACATGAAATGGCATGGACAAGATCCTACAGAAATTACAAGTGTAAAAACCTTTGAAAACAGTGCTTTTGCACAAACTAAATTATACCCAGATGTTGAAGAAAATGTAATGAGTACCGCTTTTTCTCATATTTTTCAAGGAGGTTATTCTGCAGGATATTATTCTTATAAATGGGCAGAAGTGTTAGATGCAGATGCTTTTGAATATTTCTTAGAAGAAGGAATTTTTAATAAGGAAGTTGCTTCAAAGTTTAAAGAAAATGTACTTTCTAAAGGTGGTACAGAAAAACCTATGATTCTTTACAAACGTTTTAGAGGAAAAGAGCCAAAACCAGATGCACTTTTAAAAAGAGCTGGTTTGCTTAATTCTTAGCAATAAATTGATTCATTTTGTTATAAAATATTTTTTTATACGTTATTTAAGTATGAGAGATTGTCTTTATATTATTGTCTTATTTTTTTCGCTACAAATTTCGTCACAAATAACAATTAAAGGAATTGTGTATGAAAAAAATGATCCATTAGAAGGTGCAGCAGTGTATTTTAACAATACAATGGTTGGTACAACCACTAATTCTAATGGTGAGTTTTCTATAAAAGTGAAAGAAGGTCAGTATGATTTAATTGTTTCCTATTTAGGTTATAAAAAAATAAACTACGCTCTAAACACATCAAATTATACAAAACCTTTAGTTTTCAATTTAAAAAAAGAAAACAATACATTAAATGAAATAATTATAAGGAAAACGGTTTATGATGATGAATGGAAATACAATCTTTCTAGCTTTAAAAGAGAATTTATTGGTAGAACTGAAATTGCAAAAGATTGCGAAATTTTAAACCCAGAAGTTTTACATTTTATCTATAATTCTAAAGATAATATTCTTACAGCTATTGCTAAAAAACCATTAGAAATAAAGCATAAAAGCTTGGGTTATAAAATAATTTTCGAGCTAGAAGAATTTATAATAAATAAGAAAACAGTTACTTATTTAGGCTATTCTCGTTACGAGAATTTAAAAGGAAATAAAAGAAAAAAACGTAAATGGAATCAAAAACGTTTAGAAACTTACAATGGTTCTTTTACACATTTTTATCAATCTTTATTGCAAAACACAAGCTATAAAGAAGGTTTTATAATTCACCAATTTAAGAGAGTTTTAAACCCAGATAGACCAACTGAAAAAGAAATAAGAAATGCCAGAGAATTGGTGAAATTAAGTAGAAATAGAATAAATTTTTTTAAAAAAGTTGAAGTTCCAAAAACACCTTTAGATTCAGCTTTGGTTACTTTAGAGAAAGCTAGACTACCAAAATTTAAAGATTATTTATACAAATCTAAAGTACCAGTAGAAGAAATAATTACAACTAAAAACGGAATTACTTATTTAAATTTTGACAACAATTTAAGTATCGTTTACACAAAAGAGTTAGAAGAAGAAGGTTATATTCTAAGAAATTCTTTCAGCGAATTAAGAAAAGCACTTCCACAAACCTCTTCTATAATTCCTTTAAAATTTCCTTCTATTTTAGATAAAAACGGCACATTAGTTAGTCCGTTAGATGTTTTTTATGAAGGATATTGGTCTTATGAAAAGTTCGCAAATTCTTTGCCTTTAGACTATGAACCTATAAAATAGTTTCTAGTTACTATTCTTAGCTTCAATCCACTTACTCATGTATTTTGTAGCTTGTAAAGTTTGGTGTTGTAATAAACTTCCTAAGAAATTAGAAGTTCTGTGTTTGTCTAGATTTTGTTGAATTTCTTCAATTTTATTGAACAACAATTCTCCATTTTTCTTTTTACTGTAGATTGTATTGATAATGTCAACACCTTTTAATTGTGCTTTATTCAAAAGAGAATTATCAACATACAATTCAATTGCTTTCTTTGCAAATTCAGAATAATCATCTTCCACAAAACCATTCCAAGGGAGTTTATTAG
>CAXBIR010000078.1:0-15119 GCA_963975825.1 uncultured Polaribacter sp. | reverse complement strand
TTGAGCCAATGGAGGGACTCGAACCCACGACCTGCTGATTACAAATCAGCTGCTCTAGCCAGCTGAGCTACATCGGCTTTTATTTTGAGATGGCAAATTAAATACAAAAAAAGAATACAACCAAACTAAATTTCACTTTTTTTTACATAAAAAAGGCTTCAATCTGATTTGAAGCCTTTTAGTCAAGAAATAATAATAATTTACATCGATTAGAAGAATTACTTATTGGTGATTTTTCTATCATGTATTTTAGAAACGGAAACTTGTTCTATTTGTTGCCTTATTTTTGTTTTTTTTATTATTAGAATATGTTTTTAACTTAATTTAAAGCATTTTTATACGTTGTTAAACATCTTTCTCTAGCTTCTTTATGGTCTACCATCTCTTTTGGATATGTTAGTTCTTGAAAATCTGGAACCCATTTTTTTATATATTCTAAATCTTTATCAAATTTTTTTATTTGAGTTGTAGGATTAAAAATTCTAAAGTAAGGTGCTGCATCTACACCAGATCCTGCAACCCATTGCCAATTACCAATGTTACTTGCCATTTCATAATCGTGTAATTTTTCTGCAAAATAAGCTTCTCCCCAACGCCAATCTATTAATAAGTGTTTACATAAAAAACTACCTACCAACATTCTAATTCTATTGTGCATAAAACCTGTTTGGTTTAACTGTCTCATTCCTGCGTCTACTAACGGGTAACCAGTTTCTCCTTTACACCATTTGGTAAATTCTTCTTCATTATTTCTCCATTCTATTCTGTCATATTTAGACTTAAAGGAATTTTTAGAAGTGTGTGGAAAATGCCAAAGAATTTGCATAAAAAACTCTCTCCAAATTAATTCTTGCCAAAATATTTCATTTTGCTCAGAAATAGCTTTTTCTACCATTTTTCTTACACTTACGGTACCAAAACGTAAATGAGGTCCTAATTTAGATGTTGAATCTTGTGCAGGGAAATTTCTGGTGTCTTCGTAGTTCTGAATTAAATTTGGGGTAACTGTATAATCTTCTATTTTTTGTGCAGACTCTTCAAAACCAAGATCTTCTAGACTTAAATTTGGTAACTCTTTATTTTGAATTAAATTATTTAAAAAAGAACTTGTGTAATGAAATTTTAAATTGATAGATTTGAATTTCTCTTTCCAAACCTTCATAAAAGGGGTGTAAACTACATAGGGTAAGCCATCTTTTTTAACAACTTCATTTTTTTCAAAAATTACTTGATCTTTAAAAGTTTTAAATTCAATGTTATTTTCTTTTAATAATTGTTCAATTTCTGAATCTCTAACTTTAGCATAAGGTTCGTAATCTCTATTTGTAAAAACGGTGTTGATATTGTACTCTGCTATTAGTTTTTTATAAATTTCAGATGGCTTACCATGAAACATTGCAATACTACTATTGTTTTTTTCTTGTAGTGTTGCGTTCATTTTTTGAAGCGTTTCATGAATAAAACTTAATCTAGCGTCTTCTTTTGGAAGTTTTTCTAAAATTTCTTCATCAAAAATAAATACAGGTATTACAGGGTAATTGCTTTTAAGGGCATTGTAAAAACCAACATTATCATCTAATCTTAAATCTCTTCTAAACCAAAAAATATTAACAGTTTCCATCATTATTTATACTCTCCAAAAAGTTCAATTAATTTTTTCTGTCTGTAGTTAAAAATCTCTTCTAACTTTGGTTTTACTAAAAAAGGATGCACTAATTGGCCTAAAATTCCCATAGGAACTTTATAGTCTATTATGTCCTCCATTTCTACGCCTCCATCAATTTCATTTATAAAGTGTTTATGATGCCATAATGCATAAGGTCCAAAACGTTGTTCGTCTACAAAATATTTTTTATTTTCAATGTGTGTTATTTCTGTAACCCATTTTGTCTTAATTCCTAATATAGGCGTAACAATATATTGAATAATTTGTCCTGAATACATAGCTCTATCTGCACCAGAAAGTATGTTAAAACTCATGTAATCTGGTGTAATTGTTTTTAGATTTCTGGGGTTAGATAAAAACTCCCAAGCTTTGTCTACTGAAATAGGTAGCTGTTGTTTTTTATGAAGTGTATATATTTTCATGACTAATTATGGATTAAAATATAAAGGTTTAGCGAAGTTGCTATGCACAACCAAACCATGTATGGTAATAATAAATACTTGTATTTATTTACTTTATTACTAAATTTAAAGAAGAAAACAAATAATAAAGATGTTAGTAAGGTAATGGTAACTAATCCTAATAAAACGGAGTGTTGGTTAAAGAAAATAAAATTCCAACTTACGTTTAATATTAACTGAAACAGAAATATAAGTTTGTTTTTATTGGTGTTTTCTTCTTTAAATAGTTTTCCTAAATAGATAGAAAAACAAATCATAATTAGAGTCCAAGCAATACCAAAAACAATTCCTGGAGGTGTCCAAGGTGCTTGGTTTAAATTTGTGTACCAATTAGAAAGTGGTCCATTATTCATTAACCAGCTTCCAATTGCTAAACCACCAAAATTAATAACTAAAAATAATAACGTAAGTTTTAATTGTTTCATCTTTTTTAAGATTTAGCCTGTATAGCTTCAATCTTTTTTAAGATGTCATCTGCTTCTTTATATTTAGAATCGCTTTCTGTTCTATTGCTAGATTGCAGTTTGTAAGCTTCTTCCATTATTTTCTTGTATTTTTCTTGAAGTTTATCGACTTCATTTTTTTTCTTAAATAAACCAAACATAGCTTTTATTTTAGGTGTTTTGTAATTTTAGAACTTAATGGTTTAGTTATAGAAAAGTAATAATCTACTAATTCTCCATTAGGTGAAACTAAGTATTTTTGAAAATTCCATTTTACAGAAGAACTTTTTTTATCGTTTAGACTTTTATCTGTTAACCAGGTATATAAAGGATGTTGGTTTATTCCCTTAACATCTATTTTCTCTGTCATTAAAAAAGAAACGCCAAAATTTACTTTACAAAAAGCTTCAATATCATCTGCAGTTCCTGGTTCCTGACTTCCAAATTGATTGCAAGGTGAACCAATTATCATTAAATTGTCTTTATGTGTTTTGTACAATTCTTCTAATTCTTTGTATTGAGACGTAAAGCCGCATTTAGAAGCTACGTTTACAAATAAAATAAATTTATTCTTGTACTCGGATAAGTCAATAGCTTTATTTTGTAAGCTATTGATTTTGATTTTATAGATGTCTGTCATTTTATTAAATTTTGAAATTTACAATACCACAATCCAATTCAAATATTTGGCCAGAAATGGAATTTGCTTTTTCTGAAATAAGAAATGTTGCCATATCTGCGACTTCATTTGGTTTTAGAAACTTTTTTAGAGGATGACGTTCTGTGATATTTTCTATCATACGTTCATTTCTTAAAAGTTTAGCTGCCAAATCTGTATCTGTAACAGTTGGTGCAATTGCGTTTACTCTAATTGTTGGTGCTAATTCTGCTCCTAGAGACTTAGTTAAACCTTCTACAGCAGATTTTGCTGCTGCTACACTAGCGTGAAAAGGCATACCTAATTTGGTTGCAACAGTACTAAATAATAATATTGATGGATTTTCTCCGTTTTTTAATTTAGGCAGATATTTTTGGATGGCCTTAACAGCTCCAACTACATTAATTTCAAAATCTGTTCTAAAATCTTCTAGTTTTAATCTAGAAATGGGTTTTAAGTTGATGCTTCCAGGACAGTATATAAGTGTATCTACTGCTTCTAAATCTGGTAGTTCATCTGTAAGAATATCACAAATGTGATGTGTTAAGTTAGCGTGAGTAAGCAAAGGTGCTGTTCTACTAATGTTTACAACTATATTATTTTCTTCTAATAAAGAATTTACAATTGCTTGTCCAATTCCTTTGCTTCCTCCAACTACTACTATTTTTTTCATGTGCTTTTAAGGTCTTCCTTTCAAGCGCTTTTCTATTTTTTGCTTCACAGCAGTTAAACGCTTCATTTGATCCATAATTTCTGGATCTTTTTCTAATTTATATACTTGGTTTAGCTCTAAAATAAGCGCTTTCACTTCTCTAGATGCTAAAATTCTATCACTTGTTGTTTTAAATGAGAACTTTCTATTCTCAAATTCTACAGCTCTTTCTAATAAATTCATTATTACTTCTCAGTTTTTATAATCGGTAATATAATTATAAAACTTAGAAAAACAATAAAAATGTTTGTTTATTATTAAGCAGTTAAAGGTTTACCCTTTAAACGTCTTTCTATCTTTTGTTTAATCAAGGTTAATCTTTTCATGATATCCATGATATTGTTGTCTTTATTTTTTTTGTAAACCTCATTTAAGCTAAGAATTAATTCTTTGGCTTCTCTTGCAGCCATAATTCTGTCGCTAGTTGTTGGAAATCTCTTTTTTCTAGTCTCAAACTCTAGAGCTTTGTCAATTAATTTCATAATTAATAATTTAATGTGTTTTGTAATTCAACTATTTTTTCTGGACTGTTAAATTTACCACCAAAATAAGATGTAACAGTAGAAGAGGTGTCATCTTTAATACCTCTAGAAGATACACATAAGTGTTTTGCGTCTATAATAACAGCAACATCTTCTGTATTTAGAATTGCCTTTAGTTCCTCGGCAATTTGGTTTGTTAAGCGTTCTTGTACTTGTGGTCTTTTAGCGTAATATTGTACAATTCTGTTTAATTTTGAAAGGCCAATAACTTTACCTGAAGAAATGTATGCTACATGAGCTTTTCCTATAATTGGTACAAAGTGATGTTCGCAATTAGAGTAAAATGTAATATTTTTTTCCACCAACATTTGGTTGTATTGGTATTTATTGTCAAACAAAGCAACTTTTGGTTTGTTTGCAGGATTTAGACCAGAGAAAATTTCATCTATGTACATTTTTGCAACTCTTTTAGGAGTTCCTTGTAATGAATCATCTGTTAAATCCAATCCCATAACATCCATTATTTCAGAAAATAATGAAGCTATTTTTTGCTTCTTTTCTTCATCTGAAAGCTTAAAAGCGTCAGATTTCATAGGTGTTTCTAAACCTGTAAATAGATGATCGTCTCCAATTTCTTCATTAGATAAACCATTAAATGTATTTTTATTCTTTTTAATTATTTCTGTAATCATTTTATCTTTTTTATGTGCTGTCTTTAAAGTACTCTAATCTTATTAGCAAAGCACTGTTTATCTCTTACTTATAGAGTTATTCGAAATTGATTTTTGCCTAGAGCATTTAAATCTTCCTTTGGCAAATGTCCTCAGCTTTTCGTGTTTGGTTTTTCTTCCTTGAACTCTTTCTCGCCACATTTTGAAACTTTTTAACTTCATTTCTTTTCGCATCAGATTTATAACTTCTTGTTCTTTTAATCCGAATTGAAATTCTATAGCTTCAAAGGTTGTTCTATCTTCCCAAGCCATCTCTATGATTCTATCAATAGATGTACTATTTAGTTCTTTCATCTAATAGAGTTGATATTGTTTGTCGTTTTCTATCTTAAAGCCAATTACTTTATCGATAAACTTTTTGTTTTCTTTCAGCAATTTATTGTTCTTAAATCTTACAAAATTTCCGTGAGCATGAATACTAAATCCGTCTGTTTTGTATGTATGAAGTTGATAATATGGTATTGCCCAACTAAAGTTTTTTAAACCTTTAGTTATGTGAATTACAATTCCCTTCTCTCTAAGTTCTATGTTGCCATAATTAATATCTGCAACTGTATTCATAAATCTTAAAAAACTTTGACTTACTTCTTCTATAATCATTCTCTTAGAACCTGTTCCACCAAGTTTTACAGATTGAAAAAAAGAATAAGGCTTACCCAACAAATCATTAATTGTTGTTTCAGCATCTTTATTTTTATGAGTAGTATTAAATATCATTACTCAAAGATACAAAAAATATAATTATGTTTAACTATATTTAAAATAGGTTAAACAAAAATTAACAAATAATTATAAGTTAGAGGTTTGTAGGAAGTTATTCGTTTTTCAAAACCTTACTTCTGTCGGAAAGTACATGTTTCTTTAATATTCTTTCACTTTCAATTCTTACATCTTTGTTTTTTCTCATATTCCAAAGAGTGTCGCTGGCTTTTTTTCTTGCTACTTTTATTTCTACAATTGGTTTTGGATAGTCTACACCAAGTTCAAAATTATTAAACTGTTCGTCTAAAGGTGTCATTAAAAAAGGCTCGTGAATAAAAGAGGTTGGTAAGTGAGCTAATTCTGGAATCCATGTTTTTATAAATGTTGCGTCTTCATCATGTTCTAAGCTATTTTTTATTGGGCTGTAAATACGTAGTATATTTATACCTGTTTCACCAGCATTCATTTGTAATTGAGGGAAATGAATACCAGGTTCAAAATCTAAAAATAATTTAGATAAATGTTGAGAAGATGCTTGCCAAGGCTGCCATAAAATATGTGTAAAAAAAGAAACCAACATAGCTCTCATTCTAAAATTTAAGTAACCAGTTTCTTTTAAACATCTCATACATGCATCAATTAAAGGAAAACCAGTTTTTCCTTCTTTCCAAGCTTCTTGGTATTCTGCAGAAATGCTTTTCTTTAATTTTTGAAATCCTTTATTAATGCTAGCGTTTTCCATGGTGTGTTCCATCTCAAATTTTTGAATAAAATGAGCTTGCCACCTAAGTCTAGATACAAAAGCACCTAAGTGTTTTTTATTTTCTTCTGTTTTATATTGATGTGCTTTTTGAAATATTTGACGAATAGATACATTTCCCCAGGCAATATAAGGAGATAATCTACTGCAACTTTCTCTAGCTAAAGATGGTTTTGATATATTATTCATATATCTTTTATGCCTTTTTTCAAAAAAAGAATTTCCATATCTCCATGCCATTTTAGTGCCTCCTTTTTGAAAACTAGTTTCTTTAGGTGTCTCTAAATTTATAGTCTGAAAGTATTTTTCTAATTCGATTATTTCTTCAATAGAAACAAACTGATTTTTGTTAAATTGATTTTTAATTAAAGGACTAAGCATGTAATCTTCCCATTTATCAAACCAATCTTCTCTATTTAATAAACCTCTTAAAACACCGTTATTGTTGTTTTCTACCCAATTAAGAGAATTATTTCTGCAGTATCTTGTAAATTCTTTATCTCTATTATATGTAATTAAAAGACCAGTTTCTTGATGTGAAAAGACAGTGTTTACTTTATAACTGTCTAATAATTGATTAAAAGCATTTACAACCTCTGTTTGTACGCACAAAACTTTAGTATTGTATTCTTTTAATTCATTATTTATGTCTACTAAAGATTGTTTAATAAAATCCCAATGTCTAGTATCGTAATGTGGGTCTTCTATTAAAGAGTTCTCAAAAACATATAAAAAAAGAACACGCTTTTTAGATTTTAAAGCATTTTGTATTGCTTCATTATCTTGCAAACGTAAATCTCTTTTAAACCAAACTACATGTATTTCTTCTCTATTAGTATTCATCTATATTTTCTATAATATGATTTGCTTTTTCTTTAATTTTAGCTCTATCTTCAGAAGACATTTTGTTTAATAAGCTATACATCATTTTCATTCTAAAATTAGACGAAAGTTGTTCTTGCTTTTCGTCTAAAAAATTCCAGTACAAAGTGTTAAAAGGGCAAGCGTCTTTTTCAAACTTCTTAGTTTTCTTGTAAGCGCAAGAATCGCAGTAATTACTCATTTTACTAATATAGCTTCCGCTAGAAACATAGGGTTTAGTTGCAATTTTACCTCCATCTGCAAACTGACTCATACCTCTTGTGTTGGGTAGTTGAACCCATTCTACAGCATCTACATAAATTCCTAAATACCAAGCGTCTATTTCATCTGGATGTATTTGTGCTAATAAAGCAAAGTTGCCAGTAATCATTAAACGCTGAATATGGTGTGCGTAACCGTTATTTAGTGAATTATTTACAGCATTTTTAAGGCAATTCATTTTTGTTTTTCCAGTCCAAAAAAAGCTAGGAAGTTTATTTTTGTTTTCTAGAAAATTTTCTTTTTTATAATCTGGCATTAACATCCAATACATGCCTCTCATATATTCTCGCCAACCTAAAATTTGTCTAATAAAACCTTCTACTTGAGAAATATCTATTTCATCTTCTTGTTTTCTATAAGTTTCTAAAACTTTGGTTATAATTTCTTTTGGTGAAATCATTTTTGTATTCATTGCAAAAGAAATTCTGCTATGAAAAAGATAAATTTTATCTGTGTGCATTGCATCTTGGTAATCGCCAAAATGAATTAATAAGTGCTCACAGAAATAGTCTAATTGAGTTAAAGATTGTTTCCTAGAAATAGGGTATTCAAAATATTTTGAATTGATTTCTCCAATAGTTTTTATTTCCGCTTTTTTAATATCAGATAAAATGTCTTCAACATTATTATCAAAACTAATTTCAGAAGGAATTAAAGTGTCTCCTTTCCATTTTTTTCTATTGCTAGCGTCAAAATTCCATTTTCCTCCTTCAGGTTGATTGTTAACAATTAGAATTTGATGTTTTTTACGCATGTTTCTGTAAAAATTTTCCATCAAAAATTGCTTCTTTCCTTTAAAAAAGGTAGCTAAATCTTCTCTTTCAGTATAAAAATGTTCTGTAGAAAAAACTTCTGTTTTTACTTCTAGATTTTTACAAAACTGATTTAGTTGTTCATCTAATCTATATTCATCTGGAGATAAGTACTGAAATTCTTCTATTTTATGTTCATTTATTAAAAGTGATAAATTATCTACTAAGCTTTGTGTGTTTTTTTTATCATTTATGTTGAAGTAAATAACATTATGATTTGCTTTTTCTAATTCTTTTGCAAAATTTCTCATTGCAGCAAAAAAACCAACAACTTTTTGAATATGATGAGTTACATAATCTGTTTCTTGCCTCATTTCAAAGAAGCAATATGTAGTATTTTTATCAATTTCAGAAAACCAAGAATGTTCACTGTTTAGTTGATCTCCTAAAATTAAACGTAATTTTTTCATCTTAAAATAATGTGTTTTCTAACCAAATTTTTCTAAACTTATAATTTGTGTCGTAGCGTTCTGCTTGTAATTTTGTGTTGAATTTTCTGTCTCTAGGATCATTACCAACGCCAGAAACATACATCCAGTTTCCGTAATTGCTATGTACATCATAATCTAATAACATAGATTCAAAATAAGCTGCGCCAATTCTCCAGTCTAATAAAAGTTCTTTTGCAAAATAAGAAGCTACGTTTTGTCTACCTCGATTACTCATCCAGCCAGTTTCTTTAAGTTCTAACATGTTTGCGTTTACAAAGTCATCTTTTGTTTCTCCGTTAATCCAGCTATTAATTTTATTTTGATTTGAGTCCCAGGTATAATTTTTTTCTAAAATTCCGCCAATTTCAAATATTTTAGAATTGTATTTTAGAGAAATATATTTAAAGTAATCTCGCCAAATTAGTTCAAAAATCACCCAATATGTAGACTGATTTGCTCCAAATTCATTTTCAAATTCTTTAATTTTCCAATAAATAGTTTTGGCAGATAAACTACCATTTGCTAACCAAGGAGAAAATTTTGTACTATAGTCTTTGCCAATTAAACCATTTCTAGTTTTTTTGTAAAAAGCAACTTTTTTTGTTTCAAAAAAATAGTTTTCTAATCTTTTTAAAGCAGCATTTTCTCCTCCAGAAAAAGGAAATGCAGTTTTTATATTTTCTTTAAAATCGTTAAAACCTAAGTCTTTTAAAGTTGGAATTTCTGTTGTGTTTTGAATTAAATTACTTTCTAAAAGTTTGGAAATACTTAATGTTCCTTGTATTTCTACAGTCTTTTCTAATTTTTTTCTAAACTGGGTAAATACATTAGGTATTTTAGAAAAATCGTTTGAAACTGTATTTGGATGATATAAAAACTGATCGAAATCTTCTGTGAAATTTATATTGTCTGGTAAAGTGTTTTTTATAAAGTTGTTAGTAGAAACTTCTTCTTTAGTCCATTCTTTTTGTGTGTAAATTGCTTCAATTGAAAATTCATCACAAATTATATGAATTTTATCTTCTGGACTTTCAAGATAAGTAAGAAGAGTAATATTAAGTTTAGATAGGTTTTGTTTGAGTTCTGCGACTGTTTCAATAATAAATTTTGCTCTAAATTTTGCAGTTTTTTTAAATCCAAATTCATCAACCTTAAATAGTTTAGGATCAAAAAAATATACTGCAATTACTTTTTTATGATTTTCTGCCGCTTTTTGTAATGAGATATTATCATTTACTCGTAAGTTATTACGAAACCATATTAAGCTTGTGTTGTTTTGTTTCTCCTGCATTTTTCACTACAATATTTCACGTTTTCCCAATTCTTTTCCCATTTTTTACGCCAAGTAAAAGGTCTATTACATACTAAGCATGTTTTTTCTGGAAGATGTTGTTTTTTCAAAATTATTTATTAATGTTGTTAATCATTCCATTAAAAACAAACCAATGAAAAGGCATAACAGCGTACCAATATAATCTACCCGCAAGACCATGAGGTCTAAAAGTTGCAGTCTGATAAATAATACCATCTTCAACCTTAAATTCTAGCCAAGCTTCTCCTGGTAGAATCATTTCTGCGTAGAGTAGAAGCTTCCCTTTCTCTTTATCGGCATAAATTACGCGCCAAAAATCTAAAGCGTCACCAGCATAAAGTTCTGTAGGATGTCTTCTACCTCTTCTTAAGCCAGCACCACCAAAAATCTGATCTACAAAACCACGAATTTTCCATAGAAATGTACCGTAATACCAGCCAGTTTCACCTCCAATAGCCCAAATTTTATTTAATGCTTTCTCTTTGTTTTTAACTTTTCTTGTCTTAAAATCTTTAAAACAACCATATTCAGGAACGTTTATAAACTCATGAACATAATTTTTAAGTTTTCCACTACTTACGTAAGAATCTTTCCAACTAGAAATAATGCTATTTTGTTCTATTTTTTTAAAAGCTAGTTTTACAGCTTCTTTATAAGACATTGGTTCTACATCTAAAAGCGTGTTAATGTTACTTTTTTTTCCAATAACTTCTACACCCATAGAGTTTACTAAAGTACTTGCAAGTTTATAGGAAGTAGAGGTTACAAAATACAACCAATAAGAAGATAGTTTTGGCGTCATTACAGGAACTGTAAGAATATATCTCTTTAATTTTCTAACCTTAGCAAACTGCAATAGCATTTCTTTATAGGTTAAAACTTCTGGACCAAAAATATCGTGAGATGTATTGTAAAGTTCTTTTTTAGCTAGTGCTTTGTGTAAAAAAGTTAAAACATCTCTAATTGCTAAAGGTTGAGTTTTTGTGTTTAACCATTTAGGTGCAATCATAGCAGGAAGTTTCTCTACAATATCTCTTATTATTTCAAAAGAAGAGCTTCCAGAACCAACAATTATTCCTGCTTTAAAAGTTGTTAAAGCATATATTTCTGAAGCCAATGTTGTTTCTACATTTTTTCTAGATAGTAAATGTTCAGAAAGATTGGTGTCGTTGGTAATTCCGCTCAAATAAAGAACTTGTTCTATGGTAGAGTTTTCTGCAAACTCTTTAAAATTAGAAGCGCATTTTTCTTCTAATGCATGAAATTCTTTGGCAGAATTAGACATAGAGTGAATTAGGTAATATGCTGCGTCTATGTTTTTTGGAATATCTTTTAAACTATTTTTATTTAAAAAATCGGCTTCTATTAATGTTATGTTTTTTTGATTTTTATAATAATTTTGTGCTCTTTTTTTGTCTCTAACAGGGCAAATAATTTCATGTCCGTCATTTAATAATAACGGAATTAATCTTTTACCAATATAGCCAGTTGCTCCTGTTACAAGTATTTTCATGCACGTTTATTTATTTTTTAGGTCTTTGATAAGAAAGTTGTTTCTTAAATTTTGGAATTGCATAGGTGTCTAAGCCGTTTATTGTAGCTATATTTCCTTCAGATAAATTTATTAAACCATCTTTTTGCAATAAATTATCATGTATATATAATTCTTGAATTTGCGCAACAATTAACATTACATCGTTAGAAGAAACATATATTTCTTCTATAAATTTCATACTCATTTGTACAGGAGAACCTTTTACAAATGGCGCTTTAAAATCACCTTTATACTCATCTTCTAATTTTGTAACATCAAATTCAGAAACATTTTCTGGGTATTTTGCAGAAGTGTGGTGTGCATCTTCAATAATTTCTTCGTAAATATGATTAATAGTAAATACACCAGACTCTTTAATATTTTTATAAGTATCTCTGGGCACTGTTGTAGGTCTAAGTATAAAACCTAAAGTTGGGGGATTTGAACCTAAATGAGTAACAGAACTAAAAACGGCAACATTTGCAACTCCTTGGCTAGATATTGAGCCTAATAAGTTTGCAGACTTAAAGCCAGAGCAACTATTTATTAAGTTTATTTTATAAATTTTATCTAAATCTTGTATGTCATCAAAATTGAAAAAAGCCATTATAAATTTTTAAAATTATTGATTTTTACATTTTGTGCTTTTAAGTCGTGCATTAAATTATACAAACCAAAAAATGTTCTATTTATGTAGATAAAGTGTTTAGAACCTCTATTTCCGTTCATGTTTTTTAATTCTGTACTTTTTGCATATTTACTTCCTAAGTCAGAAATTTTCCCAAAAAAGGTTTCATCAGAAAAATCGAATACTTCTTGGTGTAAAGGTTGTGTAAAAAGACTTAGCATTTCGTGAAACATAGCTCTAAAGAAATCTAATTCTTCTTTAGAATCATCTTTTCTTAAAATCTCTAATTCGTATAATTTTTGCTCAAAAAGATCAGGATTAGAGATGCTTTCTGGTTTTGCAAGTTCAAAATATGGAGTGTAAAATTCCATAGGAATTGTCTTCATGCAACCAAAATCTATAACAATTAATTCTTCTTCTGGTGAAACTAAAAAATTACCTGGATGTGGATCTGCATGTACCTTCTTTAAGCTATGCATTTGAAACATGTAGAAGTCCCAAAGTGCTTGTCCTAATTTATTAGAAGCTTCTTGGTTTTCTGTAGTAAATTCTGATAAATGAACACCATTCATCCAATCCATAGTTATAATTCTGTCTGAAGATAAATCAGAATAATATTCAGGAAAATTAAGATTAGGAATGTGTTTACATGCAGCTACAATTTCTTTACTTTGTGCAACCTCTAGAATATAATTTGTTTCTTCAACTAATTTATTTTCTACTTCTTTAAAATATTTATCAGAATCTTTTCCTCTAATATTAAACATTTTAACGGCAATTGGCTTTACTAAAGATAAATCTGAAGCTATACTTTCTGCAACACCTGGGTATTGAATTTTTACAGCTAGTTTTTTACCGTTTTTTTCAGCCTTATGAACTTGTCCAATACTTGCAGCATTTACAGAGACAGCATCAAACTTGTCATAAATTTCAGAAGGATTTTTTCCAAAATATTTTTTGAATGTTTTAGTAACTAAAGCAGGAGAAAGTGGAGGTACAGAAAACTGAGAAAGAGAAAATTTTTCTACGTATGCCTTTGGTAGAATACTTTTTTCCATACTTAACATTTGTGCAACTTTTAAAGCGCTTCCTTTTAATTGCTTTAAGCCATCATAAATGTCTTCTGCATTATTCTCGTTTAATCTAGCTTTTGCTTCGTCTTCTGTTTTGGTAATTTTATCACCATAATATTTTAAATAATTTACTCCAATTTTAGCACCAGTAGTAACTAATTTAGAAGCACGTTGCATTTTAGATGTTGGTATAGAATCTATTGTTTTCATAATTTCTTTAGTTGAAATTAACTTTTTCTTTTAAAATAAATTTCCCGAAATCGATAATACTTTTTAATGGTTTTATATCCATTAAATCGAAACGAGCATTGATAGATTTTTCAATAAAAATATCTGTTTTCTCAAATGATGGCGAAGTATCATCTAGCCAAAATTTCATAGTAATAATTAGATGCAACCAAGAAGTTTCTTGTATAGTTTTGTCTTGTATTTTCTCTAGACGTTCTTCTTTAAGATCAATTTTTTCGATGCCAATATTGGTAACAAAAGTTTTGTAATCACTTTTTAGATGTTTTAAAGATTTTAAATTTTTGAAATCTTTATTTTGATTTAATGCATAAACAACATAGCTTCTATTTGCTGTTAACATTTCGAAAAAAGTAAAATAAAAACTTAGTAACTTATTTTTAGCATCATAGTTTTGGTAATCTTCGCTTTTAGCTAAGACTTTAATCGTGTTATTAAAGAATTCGCTAAATATAGACTGTTCTATAGCTTCAAAAGAACCGTAGAATTTATAAAAATCTGTTTCTTCAAAATTATTTTCTTTTGCAAAACTGAAAACAGATTTTGGGTCATGGTTGTTTTCTAGTACAAACTCCATGTACCAAGAAATTAAATTGTCTTTAGTGATGTTTTTCTTACGAGCCATAATTAGTTTAATTTTATGTAAAGATACGAATGTTTAACGATATTGTTGTTTTGTTAAACAATAATATTTTGTTAATTATATTTGCTTAAAATTCGACAATTTTAAACATTATTCCTAGTAATCTCTTCTAATAATGCAAGCTAAATTGCTGAAAAGTAGGTTCTTTTTCATAAATTATAGAGAATTCTTATGTTTAAAAAAAAATCAGAATGTTGTAAGGATTTTCTTTGAGGGAGTAAGAAGTTTGTAAGTATATAAAAGATAAGAAAAATTGGTTCACAATTTTCTTCAACAAATTGGTAATTAATCTAATTCTGGTTGTGTGACTTTATTTTCTTGAAATAAAAGTATGTTATTTACAATGTTGATTATGGTTTTAGACATAAAAAAAGCTTAAAAATCGATTGATTTTTAAGCTTTTTTGTCGGGGTGGCAGGATGATAACTAAACCGCCACTATGCAGTAAAATCAATACTTTAGGAAAAGTGCTAAAACAGTGTGAACCGAATTGTAGACCTAATAGTTAAATTGAAATAGTATGTTTTATTTGAACGTCTAAAACAAATTTACGATTTTAACTTCATTAAAACCAAACAAATAGCGTCAAATATTATGATTAATCTATTAAATATTTATTAATAGTTTCTTCCTCAATACCACTATAATTAGCAAAATCTTGTACTGTTATAAATTGATGAGG
>CAXBIR010000077.1:0-15237 GCA_963975825.1 uncultured Polaribacter sp. | reverse complement strand
CCTTTTACAATCATAAAATCGTAACAAGCCTTATGCTCATTAGGTATTTTACCATCTAAAATAGCTTCTTTTATTGTTTCTTTAATTTGACCAATTTCTCTACATGGTTTTAAATTGAAAGCTTTCATAATTTCTTCTCCAGTAATTGGTGGCTGAAAATTACGAACTTTATCTCTTTCTTCTACTTCTTTAATTTTAGTACGAACAATTTCAAAATTAGCATGATATCTTTTAAATTTCTTAGGATTCTTTGTCGTAATATCAGCTTCACAAAGTGTCATTAAAGAATTAATGTCATCTCCTGCATCAAATACTAAACGCCTAACTGCAGAATCGGTTACATTGCTAGCTAAAACAATAGGTCTAGAACTTAACATTACCAATTTTTGGACAAATTTCATTTTGTTATTCAATGGCATTTTTAATCTTTTAAAGATTTTATAAACCATTTTAGAACCTACAAACTCATGAGAATGAAAAGTCCAACCAACTTTTTTACTAAATTTTTTAGTAGGCGCTTTTCCAATATCATGCAATAAAGCTGCCCAACGCAACCAAACATCTTCTGTATTCTCAGAAATATTATCTACCACTTCTAAAGTGTGATAAAAATTATCTTTGTGCTTTTGTCCTTCTACTTCTTCTACTCCTTTTAAATCGATTAATTCTGGTAAAATTTGTGGTAATAACTTTGACTCTTCTAATAATAAAAAACCAACAGAAGGTTTTACAGATGACATAATTTTATTCAACTCATCTACAATTCTTTCACGAGTAATTATTTTTAATCTATCTGAATTTTTAGTAATCGCAGATAACGAATTTTGCTCTATAGTAAAGTTTAATTGTGTTGCAAACCTAATTGCTCTCATCATTCTTAAAGGATCATCAGAATACGTAATATCTGGATCCAAAGGTGTTCTAATAATACCTTTCTCTAAATCTTCTATTCCATTAAAAGGGTCTAATAACTCACCAAAATTAGCTTCATTCAAACTTAAAGCTAAAGCATTTATAGTAAAATCTCTTCTATTCTGGTCATCTTGTAAACTACCTTCGCTAACTTCAGGATTTCTACTATCTTCAGAATAGGACTCTTTTCTAGCCCCAACAAATTCTATTTCCACATCTTTATAACGCAACATTGCAGTACCGTACGTTTTAAAAACTTGTACTTTAGGTTTATTTGGTAATAATCTAGAAACTCTTTTAGCTAATTCAATTCCGCTTCCAACCGCAACTACATCAATATCTTTTGCGGTTCCTCTTTTTAAGAAAAAGTCCCTTACAAAACCACCTATTACATAGCTTTCTACTTCTAACTGTTTGGATGCTTCTGATATTATATTAAAAATTTCTGATGAGATTGCTTCTGTGTAATTCATATTTCTTAAAAAGTGTTCGCAAATTTATTATTTTCTAAGCTTTTAAACATCAATTTAATAAAAGAAAATTGTAATAACATTTGTACTTTTGTCTATGGCACAAAAATAACGCCTTTTTGTAGTAGAAATAAGTATGGTTATTGTTAGAGTACTTGGTGGTTTAGGAAATCAAATGTTTCAGTATGCGTATGCAAAAGCGCTAGAAATGAGAGGTTATGATGTTAAACTAGATATTTCTGGTTTTAAAAAATATAAATTACATGGCGGTTATCAACTAGATAAATACAATATAAACTTAGATAATGCAAACAAATATTCTGTTCTATTTTCTAAAATAAATCCATTAAAAACATTAAAAGAAGACAATTTATTATTCAATAGTAAATTACTTTCTTTAAAAGGTAACGAATATGTGAAAGGATATTTTCAAACAGAAAAATACTTTTTACAAATTAGAGAAACTTTAATAAAACAGTTTATAATTAATACTGAAATAAAAGATTCAACGAAAAACTATAAAGAAAAAATTACAGAAGCAGAAAATAGTTGCTCTATTCATATAAGAAGAGGAGATTACGTTACTAATAATAAATCTAATTCAATTCACGGAACTTGTAGCTTAGATTACTACAAACAAGCCATTAAAATAATTGAAGATAAATACAAAAACATTACATTTTTTATTTTCTCTGATGATATTTCTTGGGCAAAAGAAAATTTAAATCTTGCAAACGCAATTTATATAGATCATAAATGTTTACCTCATGAAGATATATATTTAATGAGTTTATGTAAGCATAATATTACTGCCAATAGTAGTTTTTCTTGGTGGGCTGCATGGTTAAATGAAAATATAAGTAAAACCGTAGTTGCACCAAAACAATGGTTTGTTGATAAAGAAAATGAAATTGCTTGTTTAAACTGGATAAAAATATGAGGTCTTTTAAAGTATATTATATCAATTTAGATAAAAGCATTCAAAGAAGAACTTTTATGGAAAATCAGTTTAAGAAACTGAATGTTCCTATTACAAGAATGACAGCTATTTATGGGAAAGAATTACCACAAACTTTTTTAAAGAATGCTAAAAAACAACATAAAATCCTTACACACTTTCCTTATTTAAATGATGGTGAAATTGGATTAACAAAAACTTATTTTGATTTATGGAATATAGTAGCAAACCAAGATGAAGAATTTTCTATAATTTTAGAAGATGATGCTTTATTAAGTATTGATTTTTTTAACGATCTACAAAACTTATTAAATTTAATTACAACAAATGATTTTATAGATATTGCTGGTAAAAAAGGTTTTTTCTCCTTAGATGAAAATGAATATCTAACTAAATTTACTATACCTGCATTACAAACAACAGGTCAAATAATTGGTAAAGAAGCGGCTAAAAAACTCTCTAAAAATCTAACAACCTACTATTCTCCAATAGATGTTTTAAAACAAGATGTTTTTAAACATAAAGTTAAAATCTTTACAACAGTAAAAAGTTATGTTAGTAGTAATGATAAAAATGTTGGAGGAACAACTATTCAACAAAAGAAAATGCCGAAATTTAAAAAAGCTTTTAGAGAAATAATTAGGCCTATTTGGCAATTAATTTCTTTATTTACTTACAAAAGCTATAGATTTATTAATAACTATTTATTTTACAAGAATAATTAATTTTCTTTTATACCTTTATTAAGTAACCACAATTTAATATATCTTGTAAATACAGAATATGCTAAAATTTTGGCTAAAATTAAGCCTGCTAATCCGTCTAAAAAACCTAGACGAATTACATAATGAATAAAAAATCTTGCAGCAGGTTTTATCAGTAAGTGATAAACATTTACTTTTTTATTATTTTTATGAAGTTCTCTAGCTTTTAATACTGAATAATGATTAATTTTTGAAATAAAATGATCGTAATTTCTATAACCATAATGTTCTATTTTATTTTCTAACAAGCCAAATTTTCCTTTAGAAAATATAGTTTCATGTACAACACCTCTATAGAGACACTTATCTTTTAAAAACAACCGTACAACCTTATCTCTTTGCCAACCACAATAATTTATTCTCCTACCGGCAAAATAAAATGCTCTTTTCACATAAAAGCCAACAAAGTCTTTAGGATCTTTTACAGCTTCTAAAATTTCTTTTTTTACTTCTAAAGTTACTCTTTCATCAGCATCTAAAATATAAATCCAAGAATACTTAGCTTGAGCAATTGCGTAGTTTTTTTGAGAAGAAAAATCATCAAACTTTCGCTTGATGATTTTTACATTTAATTGTTCTGCTATTTCTAGTGTTTTATCTGTACTAAAAGAATCTATAACTATAATTTCATCAGCAAAATCAACAGACTTTATTGCATCAGCAATATGAATCTCTTCATTTAGCGTTGGTATAATTGCTGATATTTTGTTCATAAAATTCTAAATCTTAAACAGCTACGTCATACTCACGTAACGCATCGTTTAAAGATGTTTTTTTGTTGGTACTTTCTTTTCTTTTTCCAATAATTAACGCACAAGGTACATTGAATTCTCCTGCAGCAAATTTCTTTGTGTAACTACCAGGAATAACTACAGATCTTGCAGGTACAATACCTTTCATTTCCACAGGTTCATCTCCAGTTACATCAATAATTTTAGTACTCATTGTTAATACAACATTTGCACCTAAAACTGCTTCTTTTTCTACTCTTACTCCTTCAACAACAATACATCTAGAGCCAATAAAAGCGCCATCTTCTATAATTACAGGTGCAGCTTGTAACGGCTCTAAAACACCACCAATACCAACACCTCCAGAAAGATGTACATTTTTACCAATTTGTGCACAAGAACCTACTGTGGCCCAAGTATCTACCATTGTACCTTCGTCTACATAAGCACCAATATTTACATAACTTGGCATTAATATAGTTCCTGCAGAAATATAAGCTCCGTGTCTTGCTACTGCATTTGGCACAACTCTAATTCCTCTTTCTGCAAAATTTCTTTTTAATGGAATTTTATCATGGTATTCGAAAATTCCAGCTTCTAAAGTTTCCATCTTTTGAATAGGAAAATACAACACTACTGCCTTTTTAACCCATTCATTAACTTGCCAACCATCTGTTGTAGGTTCTGCAACTCTTAATTCTCCTTTATCTAATAAATCAACTACTTTTCTAATCGTATCAATCGTATTTTGCTCTTTTAACAAATCACGATTTTCCCAAGCTGACTCTATAATTTCTCTAATTTCTTTCATCTTAATTGTATAATTTTTACAAATATAAATTTATCTGTAAAAACTGAAAGCGAAGATACATTTTTTAAACAGATATTTCTGCTTTGTTTAAAAAACGTATTTTTGCAAAAACAATTGTAAATGGCTAGAATTTTAGCAATAGATTTCGGAAAAAAGAGAACAGGAATTGCTGTTACAGATGAATTACAAATAATTGCATCTGGCTTAACTACTGTTAATACTTCAGAATTATTAACTTTTCTTAAAGAGTATACTTCTAAAGAAAAAGTAGAATTATTTTTAATGGGGCAACCTAAACAGATGGATAATTCCGATAGTGAAAGTGAAGCACTTATTATTCCTTTTTTAAAAAAGATTGAAAAAACATTTCCTACAATTCCTATGAAAAGAATTGATGAGCGTTTTACTTCTAAAATGGCTTTTCAGACAATGATAGATAGTGGAATGAAGAAAAAACAACGTAGAAATAAGGCTATGGTAGATGAAATTAGTGCAACTATTATTCTGCAATCTTATTTATATAGCCAACATTAGCTTCTGTAAACTTCTTAAAGTGTTAAAATCGGTTGAAAAAAACGTCTTACGATAAAATTCATAATTCAAAAATTCGTAATTCGTAATTGTAAATTGTACTTTTGCACACGTTTTTAAATAAATAAAAATAAATGATTTTACCAATTGTTGCTTACGGAGATCCTGTATTAAGAAAAGTTGCTATAGATATAGATGCAAATTATCCTGATTTAGAAAAGTTAATTACCAATATGAAAGAGACAATGTACAACGCTTCTGGTGTTGGTTTAGCGGCTCCTCAAATTGGTAAAGCAATCCGTTTATTTATTATAGACGCTTCTCCTTTTGCGGAAGATGAAGATTTAAGTGAAAAAGATAGAGAGGTTTTAAAAACTTTTAATAGAGTTTTTATAAACGCAAAAATTACAGAAGAAGAAGGTGAAGAATGGGTTTTTAATGAAGGTTGTTTAAGTATACCTGATGTTAGAGAAGACGTTTTTAGAAAACCTACAATTACTATAGAATATCTTGATGAAGAATTTAAAAAGCATACTGAAACTTTAGACGGTTTAGCTGCAAGAGTTTTTCAGCATGAATATGATCATATTGAAGGAATTTTGTTTACAGACAAACTTTCATCATTAAAGAAAAGAATTATAAAAAAGAAATTAGAAAATATTTCTAAAGGAAAAATTAATGCAGATTATAGAATGCGTTTTCCAAATATAAAAAAAGGTAAATAGTCTTAAAAGACACTAAAACATACAATATGGAATTTAATAAAATTATTGCCGTTACTGGTAAAGCTGGTTTATACCAAGTAGTTTCTCAATCTAAAAATGCAATTATAGTTTCTTCTTTAACAGATGATAAAAGAGTAGCTATTAACGCAACACAAAACGTAAGTTTATTAGAAAACATTGCAATTTATACATACGAAGAAGACATTCCTTTATTGAGTGTATTTAAAGCTATGTTTGAAAAAACAGAAGGTAAAGAAGCTATTTCTCACAAAGAAAGTAGTAAAAAGTTAGAAGCATTTTTTGCTGAAGTTTTACCAGATTATGATGCTGAAAGAGTTTACACTTCTAACATTAAAAAAGTTATACAATGGTTTAACTTATTAGTTAAAGCTGGTATGGATTTTTCTAAGGAAGAAGCAACAAAAGTTGAAGCTGAAAAAGAGTAATTAATTTCAGTTTATTAAAAAAGATGAATTCTAGAAAAGAACAATTAGCTGCATTTAACCGTTTGTTAGATATTATGGATGATCTTCGCGAGAAGTGTCCGTGGGATAAAAAGCAAACATTAGAAAGTTTACGTCATTTAACTATAGAAGAAACGTACGAACTTGCAGATGCTATTCTAGAAAATGACTTACCTGAAATTAAAAAAGAATTAGGTGATGTGCTTCTGCATATTGTTTTTTATGCAAAAATAGGAAGCGAGAAAAAAGCTTTTGATATTGCAGATGTTGCCAATAGTATATCAGACAAGTTAATTAGCAGACATCCGCATATTTATGGAGATGTAGTAGTTGAAGATGAAGCTGAAGTAAAAAGAAATTGGGAACAACTAAAACTTAAAGAAGGAAAAGAATCTGTACTTGAAGGCGTTCCAAAAAGCTTACCTGCTGTTGTTAAAGCTAGTAGAATACAAGAAAAAGTTGCTGGCGTTGGTTTCGATTGGGAAAAACCAGAACAAGTTTGGGAAAAAGTACAAGAAGAACTAACAGAACTTAATGAAGAAATTAAGGCAGGTAACAAAGAAAATACTGAAAAAGAGTTTGGAGACGTATTATTCTCTATGATAAATTACGCTCGTTTTATAGATGTAAACCCAGAAAATGCTTTAGAAAAAACAAATAAGAAATTTATAAATAGATTTCAGTTTTTAGAAAAAGCAGCAAAAGCAGAAGGAAAAGAACTTTCTGATATGTCTTTAACTGAAATGGATGTTTATTGGGAAAAATCTAAGGAGTTTTTTCAATAAAATAATTTATACTCTTCAAATAAAAAAAGCTCTCATATTATTGAGAGCTTTTTTTATTTGAAGATGTTACCTTAATTATTTAGGCATTACAACACTATTAATTGCGTGAATTACTCCATTTGAAGCTGCAACGTCTGCAATTACTACTTTAGACATATTACCCTTTTCATCTTTTAACATTACACTATCTCCGTCTAAAGACGCTACTAGTTTACCACCTTGAACAGTAGTAACTTCAAAAGCACCATTATTTGCTTTTATTGCCTCTACAACTGCAGCTGCATCAAATTTACCTGAAACAACATGGTATGTTAAAACACTAGTTAACATTTCTTTATTTTCAGTTTTTAGTAAAGTTTCAACAGTTCCTTCTGGTAATTTAGCAAATGCATCATTAGTTGGTGCAAATACAGTAAAAGGTCCTTCAGAACTTAAAGTACCAACTAAATCTGCAGCCTTAACTGCTGCTACCAATGTAGAAAAATTATCATTTCCAACAGCAACCCCAACAATATTAGGAGTTTGTACTTTTTCGACAGCCTCTGCCACTACTTCTGTGTTTGTATTTTTTACTTCTTCAGTTTTAGCTGTTTTACATGAAGTAGCTGTTAAAAGTCCTACTACTGTAAATGCCATAAATAAATTCTTTGTTTTCATAATTTTGAGTTTTGTTTTTAATTCTTTTCAAAATTATAAAAACTAAGCATCAAACTCCTTAATAAATGTTTAATGTTTTGTTAAATTTATTAAACAAAAAAAAATCTATCATAAAAAAAACATCCAACTCTAAAATTAGAATTGGATGTTTTATTATTAAGCTGAAAATTTTATTTACTCAAATACATTTTTCTACGAGCATATAAATCATAAAATTCATCGTCTTTTAAGCTATCTATAAATAAGATGCTTTCTCCAGTAGATTTCATCTCTGGTCCTAGTTTTTTATCTACATTAGGAAACTTGTTAAAAGAGAAGACAGGTTGTTTAATTGCAAAACCTTCTAATTGAGGATTAAAATTAAAGTCTGTTACCTTATTGTGCCCTAGCATTACTTTAGTTGCATAATTTACATATGGTTCTTTGTATGCTTTTGCAATAAAAGGTACAGTTCTAGAAGCTCTTGGGTTTGCTTCAATAATGTATACAACATCATCTTTAATTGCAAACTGAATATTTATTAACCCTACAGTTTTTAATTCTCTTGCAATTGTACGTGTATGGTCTTTAATTTGTTGCATTACAAATTCACCAATATTAAAGGCTGGTAACGTTGCGTTAGAATCTCCAGAATGAATTCCACAAGGCTCTATATGCTCCATAATACCAATAATGTACACATTACCATCAGCATCACAAATTGCATCTGCTTCTGCTTCAATTGCGCCATCTAAATAATGATCTAACAGTAATTTATTACCAGGCATTCTACCTAATAAATCTACTACATGTTTTACTAATTCTTCTTTGTTTATAACAATTTTCATTCCTTGTCCTCCTAAAACATAAGAAGGTCTTACTAAAATAGGAAAATCTAATTGGTCTGCTAAGACTAAAGCTTCATCAGCTGTTTCTGCGATACCATATTCTGGAAAAGGAATTTTATTGTCTTTTAGCATTGCTGAAAATCTTCCTCTATCTTCCGCTATATCTAAAGCTTCATAAGAAGTTCCAATAATTTTAATTCCGTATTTTGTTAACTTTTCTGCTAACTTTAAAGCTGTTTGCCCACCTAATTGAACAATAACTCCTTCTGGTTTTTCATGACGAATAATGTCATAGATATGTTCCCAGAATACTGGCTCGAAATATAATTTATCTGCAGTATCAAAATCTGTAGAAACTGTTTCTGGATTACAGTTAATCATAATTGTTTCATAACCACATTCTGCAGCTGCTAAAACACCATGCACACAACAGTAATCAAACTCAATTCCTTGTCCAATTCTATTTGGTCCAGAACCTAAAACAATAATTTTCTTTTTGTCTGTAACAATACTTTCGTTGGCAATAGTTATTTGTCCATCTGCAGTTTCAATTTCGTTTTCGAATGTTGAATAATAATAAGGAGTTTTTGCCGTAAATTCTGCAGCACAAGTATCAACTAGTTTAAAAACACGTTGTACTTTTAATTCTTCTCTCTTAGTATATACTTCACTTTCTAAACAATCTAGCATATGCGCTATCTGTCTATCTCCATATCCTTTTTGTTTTGCTTCTAACAACAAATCTCTTTGAATAGTTTCTATAGTATATGTAGAAATTTCTTTTTGCAATTGAAACAACTCTTCATATTGCTTCAAATACCACATATCAATTTTTGTGATATCATGAACCTGACTTAGAGGAATTCCTATAGCAATTGCATCATAAATAGCAAAAACACGATCCCAACTTGCATTGGTTAATTTTTCTATAATTTGGTCATAATTTGTGTAACCCTTTCCATCTGCACCTAAACCATTTCTTTTAATCTCTAAAGATTGTGTTGCTTTATGTAATGCTTCTTGAAAAGAACGACCTATTCCCATTACCTCACCAACAGATTTCATTTGTAAACCTAAAGTTCTATCTGAACCTTCAAATTTATCAAAATTCCAACGTGGTATTTTTACAATTACATAATCTAAAGTTGGCTCAAATAAAGCTGATGTAGATTTTGTAATTCCGTTTTCTAATTCATCTAATGTATAACCAATTGCTAATTTTGTAGCTACTTTAGCAATAGGATATCCTGTTGCTTTAGACGCTAAAGCAGACGAACGAGAAACACGTGGATTAATTTCAATTGCAATAATATCTTCTTTTTCGTCTGGCGAAACAGCAAATTGTACGTTACAACCACCTTCAAAATCTCCAATAGAACGCATCATATGAATTGCCATGTCACGCATTTTCTGATATGTTTTGTCAGAAAGCGTCATAGCAGGTGCAACTGTAATAGAATCTCCTGTATGAATTCCCATAGGATCCATATTTTCAATAGAACATATAATTACAACATTATCATTCTTATCTCTTAATAATTCTAATTCATATTCTTTCCACCCCATCATCGCCTTATCAATCATCACCTCATGTATTGGCGATGCTTCTAAACCGAAACTTAATAGGTTATCGAAATCTTCTGCTTTATAAACAATAGATGCTCCTGCCCCACCCAAAGTATAAGAAGATCTAATTACTAAAGGAAAACCAAATTCTTGAGCAATTTCTTTTCCTTTTAAAAATGAAGTTGCTGTTGCTTGGGGTGCCATTGGCACACCAATCTTAATCATTAACTCTCTAAACTGTTCTCTATCTTCAGTAACATTAATAGCGTCTATATCTACACCAATTAATTGTACATTAAAATCTTCCCAAATTCCTTTAGTATCTGCTTCTATACAAAGATTTAACGCAGTTTGTCCACCCATTGTTGGTAAAACAGCATCAATTTGAGGATGTTCTTTTAAAATTTGAATAATAGATTTTGTTGTAAGTGGCAACAAATAAATATGATCTGCCATTGAAGGGTCAGTCATAATTGTTGCAGGATTAGAATTAATTAAAATAGTTTCTATTCCATCTTCTCTTAAAGAACGTAGAGATTGCGAGCCAGAGTAATCGAATTCACATGCTTGCCCAATAACAATTGGTCCAGATCCGATAATTAATACTGATTTGAGGTCTTTTCTTTTTGGCATTGTAAGTTGTTGTGTTGTTTAGTTTTACAAAAATAGTTAATGCTTGGGTATAAAAAAAGGTGTTACTAAAAAATAGTAACACCTTGAAATCATTAACAAACGTTAATCATTATATTATCTTTTTGGTCTAAATTCTGAAGACACAGAAATTTTCTTTCTTCCTTTAGCTCTTCTTCTAGCTAAAACTTTTCTTCCATTAGCTGAAGCCATTCTTTCTCTGAAACCGTGTTTGTTTCTTCTCTTTCTTTTTGATGGCTGGTAAGTTCTTTTCGGCATTATATGTATTTTTAAATATCTTCTTGATTACTTTCTATTGCTTCAAGAATTTTACCTCTTTTAAAGCGTGGGCAAATATACAACTGTTTTTATTTTTGACAAACACAATTTGAAAAAAAAATGAAAATATTTTTACTTGATACAAATTTACACTTTTTATAAATGTTTTTACCTTTTTTATTTGACAGAATTTTTAGAGTTAGTACTTTTGCGCAAACCTAAGAACACCATGAGTAATACTAAATACGTTTTTGTAACAGGAGGCGTAACTTCATCCCTTGGAAAAGGAATAATAGCAGCATCTTTAGCAAAACTTTTACAAGAAAGAGGCTTTTCTGTAACCATTCAAAAATTAGATCCGTACATTAATATAGATCCAGGAACACTAAACCCATATGAACATGGCGAATGTTATGTTACAGATGATGGTGCAGAAACCGATTTAGATCTTGGTCATTATGAACGTTTTTTAAACATACCTACTTCACAAGCAAACAATGTTACTACAGGTAGAATTTATCAATCTGTAATTAATAAAGAACGTAAAGGAGAATTTTTAGGAAAAACAGTACAAGTGATTCCTCATATTACAGATGAAATAAAACGTCGAATTCAGCTTTTAGGTGAAACTGGTGATTATGATATTGTAATTACTGAAATTGGTGGAACAGTTGGTGATATAGAATCTTTACCTTACGTAGAGTCTGTACGCCAAATGTTATGGGAAAAAGGAGAAGAAAACGCTATTGTTATTCATTTAACATTAGTTCCTTATTTAGCAGCAGCAGGAGAATTAAAAACAAAACCAACACAGCATTCTGTAAAAATGTTAATGCAAAGTGGTGTTAGTCCAGACATATTAGTTTGTAGAACAGAACATGATATTTCTGATGACATTAAGCGTAAATTAGCTTTGTTTTGTAATGTTAAAAAAGAAGATGTTATACAATCTATAGATGCAGAAACTATTTATGATGTACCTAACTTAATGTTAGAACAAGGTTTAGATACTGTAGTTTTAAACAAGTTAAAACTTTCTTCTAAAGGAGAACCAGAATTAAAAGTTTGGAACGAGTTTGTACAAAAACATAAAAACCCACAACACGAAGTAGAAATTGCTTTAATTGGTAAATATGTAGAATTACACGATTCTTACAAATCTATTACAGAAGCATTTATTCATGCAGGTTCTTCAAATGAAACCAAAGTAAAAGTACGTTGGGTACATTCTGAAAGCTTAACACCAAAAAATGCTGAAAAGAAATTACAAGGTGTTAATGGTATTTTGGTTGCACCAGGTTTTGGAGACAGAGGTATTGAAGGAAAAATTAGAGCAGTAAGATATGCAAGAGAAAACAATATTCCTTTCTTCGGAATTTGTTTAGGAATGCAAATGGCCGTTATAGAATATTCTAGAAATATTTTAGGATTAGAAAACGCCAGTTCTACAGAAATGAACAAAAGCACAAAACACCCAGTAATTAACTTAATGGAAAGCCAAAAAGATGTTACAGAAAAAGGTGGAACAATGCGTTTAGGTGCTTGGGATTGTGAACTTAAAAAAGATTCTAAAATATTTAAAGCTTATAAATCAGAATTAATTAGCGAACGCCACAGACACAGATTCGAGTTTAATAACGATTATTTAGCACAAATTGAAGCTGCAGGAATGAAAGCTACAGGTATTAACCCTAAAACAGGCTTGGTAGAAGTTGTAGAAATACCTTCTCATCCTTGGTTTGTTGGTGTACAATACCACCCAGAATATAAAAGTACGGTTTTAAAACCTCATCCTTTATTTGTAGATTTTATTAAAGCTTCTTTAAAACAATCTAAAAAATAATTTTAATTGGTTTCGGAAAGAAGATGTAATTCTTTCCGAAAACCTTTTTACTACTTATATAATGACAACCTAAAATTTAGGAACACTATTTGAACTATTTAAGATAGTAAGAATAACAGTAGTAAAAGCAACCAAAATACATACAGTTTTGCTACATTTGTCGCCTTTTACTTTTTAAAAGAAGTACAAAATGACAAATTGACATTTTAAAAACATACAATGGAACAAAAAAAATTCGACTTAAATTCTTTTATTGGATTGATCTTATTAGGAGGAATTATTTTCTGGTGGATGAGCACTCAAAAACCTGAAATTGATGAAACCAATACTGTTACAACAGAACAAGTAGATTCAACAAAAACAATTAACAATACAAGTACTGCAGTTGTTAATGAACCTACTTTTGAAAACGATTCTATAAAACAAATTGCTCTTAAAAATAAATTAGGTGCATTTGCCCAAAGTGCAATTAGCGCATCTAATGGTGTTTCAATCTTAGAAAACGAAGTAGTAAAGTTAACTATAGATAATAAAGGTGGACAAATAAAGGAAGCTTTAATTAAGAACTATAAAACCTACGATTCTCTTCCATTATATATGATAAAAGATAACAACGCATCTTTTAACATTAATTTTGGTACAACAGATAACAGAATTTTAAATACTAAAAATTTATTTTTTCAGCCAACAGTTACTACCAATGGAGACAACCAAATTGTTTCTATGAAGCTAAAAGTTTCTGAAACACAGTTTTTAGAGTATAGATATGAAATGAAACCTAAAGAATATATGGTAAATTTTTCTGTACGTTCTCAAGGTTTAAGTAATGTTATAAACTCTTCTAACCCTATTAATTTAGATTGGTCTTTAAATGGTTATAGACATGAAAAAAGTTTAAAAACAGAAAACACCATGTACACTAACTTCTACTACAAAGCAGATGAAGAAGTTGATTACATTAGTGCCGGTTCATCAGAAATTTTAAACGATGTAGATTGGGTTGCTTACAAACAACACTTTTTTACTACAAATTTATTATCAGACAAACCTTTTAATAATGCAACTATAACTTCTACAGACTTAGTTTTAAATGAAGAAATAGATACTGTTTATACAAAGAGATTTGAATTAAAAACACCTTTAGAATTATCTAACGGAGAATTAAATTATAATATGAAATGGTTCTACGGACCAAGTGACTATAATTTACTAAGTAGCGAACAATTTGCAGGAACAGACTTAGATCAAACTGCAGATTTAGGTTGGGGGATTTTTGGTTTCTTAAACAGAACTGTATTCTACCCAGTATTTAACTTCTTAAAAGGATTTTTATCTAATTACGGATTAATTATTATTTTAATGACTATTGTTGTTCGTTTAATAATGTCTCCTTTAGTTTATAAATCTTATTTATCTAGTGCAAAAATGAAGGTTATTAGACCAGAATTAACTGCATTAAATGAAAAATATCCTGGTAAAGAAAACGCAATGAAGCGCCAGCAAGAAACTATGGCTATTCAAAGAAAAGCAGGTGTAAGTATGATGTCTGGTTGTATACCTGCATTATTACAAATGCCAGTATTTTTTGCATTATTTAAATTTTTCCCTACAAACTTATCTTTAAGACAAGAAAACTTTTTATGGGCAAATGATTTATCTTCTTATGATACAATTGCACAACTTCCATTTAAAATTCCTTTCTATGGAGATCACGTAAGTTTATTTCCAATATTGGCATCTGTAGCAATTTTCTTTTACATGAAAATGAACCAAAGTCAACAAGCAAACATGCAAGCACCAACGCAAGAAGGTATGCCAGACATGAGTAAGATGATGAAGTATATGATTTACTTCTCTCCTATTATGATGTTATTTTTCTTTAACAATTATGCAAGTAGTTTAAGTTTGTATTATTTTATTTCTAACTTATTAACGATTGCAATTATGTTAGTTATTAAGAATTTTGTTATTGATGAAGATAAAATTCATGCAAAAATAGAGGAAAACAAAAAACGCCCAGAAAAGAAAAAAAGTAAATTTAGAGAGCGTATAGATTCTGCAATGAAACAAGCTCAAGAACAACAAGCACAGCAAAAAAGAAAGTAATTTTTTACTTTAAACTAAAAACCGAAACTGAAAAGTTTCGGTTTTTTTTATTTATAATTATTATGTAAAAAAAAAATAATATCTTTGGCACAGTTTATAAGACTTTTACAAGTTTTTAAACACCCCTAAAACAATACTTTATGACCCCTAAATCTAAAAGTAAATGGCTTTTTATGCC
>CAXBIR010000076.1:0-15419 GCA_963975825.1 uncultured Polaribacter sp. | reverse complement strand
ATCTGGAGATGTAAAAGATGTATTGTTATTAGACGTTACACCTTTATCTTTAGGAATTGAAACAATGGGTAATGTTTTCACAAAATTAATTGATGCAAACACTACTATTCCTACAAAAAAATCTCAAGTATTCTCTACAGCAGTAGATAATCAACCATCAGTAGAAATTCACGTTTTACAAGGTGAAAGAGCTATGGCTGCAGATAATAATACAATTGGTCGTTTCCATTTAGATGGTTTACCACCAGCACAAAGAGGTGTACCTCAAGTTGAAGTTACTTTTGATATTGATGCAAATGGTATTATTAAAGTTTCTGCTTTAGACAAAGGAACAAACAAATCTCACGAAATTAGAATTGAAGCTTCTTCTGGATTATCTGAAGAAGATATCAAAAAAATGAGAGAAGATGCTGAAGCAAATGCGGATGCTGATAAAAAAGCAAAAGAAACTGCTGAGAAAATTAACGAAGCAGATTCTATGATTTTTCAAACAGAAAAGCAATTAACTGAATTTGGTGACAAATTATCTGATGATAAAAAAGGACCAATTGAAGCTGCTTTAGTTGAATTAAAAGCTGCTCATGCATCTCAAGATTTAACTGCTATTGATACTGCTTTAGCTACTATTAACGAAGCTTGGAAAGTTGCATCTGAAGAGATGTATGCTGCACAAGGTGGTGCTGATGCTGGCGCTCAACAACAAGGTCAACCAGAAGCAGATGCGCAGGGAGACAATGTTGAAGATGTAGATTTCGAAGAAGTAAAGTAATTCTTTAAAATACATATAAGTAAAACGCAATCATTAATTTGATTGCGTTTTTTTGTTTAAAAACTACAGGTATTATTACCTACAAAACCATTCATTAGTTTAAAACTGCCATTCACTAAAAAATAGATTTATAAAACATATAAATTTGTAAATTTATATCCAAAACTAAATTATTGAAGCTAACACCATTCTTATATCTAATTTTTCTTGTTTGTTTAACAATTACAACTAAAGCTCAAGAACCTGTATCTATACATCTTACTGAAAAAGACGGACTACCAGATATTGAGTTTTATTCTATGATTGAAGATTCTAATGGGTTTCTTTGGTTTGCTTCAGATAAAGGATTACACAGATATGATGGCAAGGTTTTTAAACAATTTTCTCATCCCGATAAGAAAGGACGATCTCTATTCAATTTAAAAAAAGGACCAAAAGGAAAAATTTGGTGCAATAACATTGCTGGTCAATTTTTCTACGTAAATGAAGAGAAACTAGTCCTTTTTAAAGATTATCAGAAAGAATTAAAAGGGCAACTAGCAGATTATAACTTTTTTAACAACAACCTTTTAATAAGACAAAGAAACAGTATTTTCTGTGTTAATTTAGGTACTAAAAAAAAAGGTGAAACAATTTCTAATATTGGTACTACAAGTATTGGAGTTACATTACCTAATAAGTACTTATTTTTAAATGAAGAAAACAATATTGCTCTATTAAACAACACTTTTAAAGTTTCTAACATACCTTTAAATACTAAAGAAAAATTAAACTACTTTACACATTTTTCAAAGTATAAAAAACAAGTGTTTATAATATTTAGAGACAATATACTAAACAACTCTAAATTATTTTTAGTAGACATAGAAAAGAAAGAAACAATTAAAATTAAATTACCTAAAGAAGTCTCCAATTCTCAAGTAGATAGAATAACAATTGTAAATAATAATTTTTATCTAGCAACTAACAAAGGCGTATTTGCTACAAATTATAAGAACACAGAATTAAAACTTAAAACTCATTATTTAAAGAATGAGATTGTTACAGATATACTAGAAGATAACAATAATAACATTTGGGTTGCTACCTTAAAAAATGGCATTTTTGTTTTACCTAACAAAAACTTAAAGCAGTACAATACTTTTAAAGATGTACAAATAATTGAAAAAAAGAACGATTCTATTAGTTTTTTAGCAAAACGAAATGGAGAATTACTAGAACTTAACTTAAATACCAATAAATTAAATTCTTTTAAAATTAAAGGTGATACAGAAATTAGTGCCTTAAAGTACAATTCGAAAATTAAAAAATTATTATACGCTTCTGATTACCAAAACCTTATTTATAACGAGAGAAATAAAAAAGAAAGTTTTTTAAAAAAATATGGAGCAACAAAATCTGTTGCCTTTATAAATGATTCTACTTATTTAATAAGCAATCATTCAGGTACAAATATTACAACTTTAAAAAACAAAAAGGAATTAACAAACGTTAGGTCTCATGAATCTATTTATTCTACTAAACATAAGAAAATATACCTAGCAGATATAGAAGGCTTAAAAGTTTTTAATAATAGGTATCAAAAACAACCTAATATTACTTACAAAAACAAGCCAATATATGGCTTTAACATTACAGAAACTAGCAATGGTTTTATTTGGGTAGCTACTTATGATAACGGTCTTCTAGGAATAAAAAACGATACAGTTGTAGTAAACTTAAATAAAAATAATGGTTTAGCTTCTAATGTTATAAATTGTATAACAGCAGATAAAAATGCTCTGTGGATTTCTACAGACAATGGTTTACAATACTACAATACTATCTCAAATAAAACAAAAGTTCTTACAAAACAAGACGGTATAGACTCTTATAAAATTAAAGATATAGAAGTATTAAAAAACCAGGTACTTTACACCAATAATTTAGGTGTTTATGGTTTTAATAAAAAAACTATTTTTAAAGAAAGAGCAATACCAAAAGTCTATATAACTTCTGTTTCTATTCAAGGAAAACCTACAGAAATTAAAAGAAAGTATGTATTGTCTCATAATAAAAGTAGTATAGATATTAGTTTCAATACAAAAGAATTTCAATCTATAAAACATACATTATATGAATATAAGCTTAGTAAAGATAAGACTTGGTCTGCTTTAAGAGAAAATGTAGATTTTGTTAAATTTATTAGTTTAGCTCCTGGTAATTTTGAATTTCAGCTTAGAGCAAGAAATAAATTTGACACAAAATATTCTAAAATAGTAAAAATAGATTTTAAGGTACTTGCACCTTTTTATCAAAGATGGTGGTTCTTAATAATTAGCATTTGTACAATAATTGCTTTGGTAGTCTATTACACAAATTCCAAAACAAAACGATTAAAAAAATTACAAGCAAAAGAATTAGAAAAAGAAAGAATTAGTAAAGCTTTGGTTTTTTCTCAATTAGAGAACTTAAGATCTCAGATGAATCCTCATTTTATTTTTAATGCCCTTAACTCTATTCAAGATTATATAATTCTAAATGAAAAAAAATTAGCAAGACAGTTTTTAGTGAAATTTTCTAGATTAATACGCATTTATTTAGAACATAGCCAAGAAACCAATATTACTTTAGAAGAAGAAATTAGAGCTTTAAAACTCTATTTAGAACTAGAAAAAGATAGGTTTAATGATGGCCTTGTTTTTTCTATTTCTATTGATGATAATATAAAAACACAAACTACATACGTGCCTTCTTTATTTATTCAACCTTATGTAGAAAATGCTCTAAAACATGGATTATTACATAAAGAAAATAATAAAATTTTAAATTTAAGTTTTTCTTTAAGTTCTTCATCAAAAAAAATAATATGCATTATTGATGATAATGGAATTGGAAGAACAGCTTCAGAAAAAATAAAAAACAGAGTTAAATTACCAAAATCTTTTGCAACACAAGCAAATCAAAAAAGAATAGATTTAATAAATTCTACGAATTCAGAAAAAATAGAGATAGAAATAATTGATAAAAAAGATAGTAATAATACAGCAGAAGGTACTAAAGTAATTATTAAAATACCAATACAATAAGTTTATGAAAGTTTTAATTATAGACGACGAAAGTCATGCAAGAAATGTTTTAGCAACTTTATTAGTTGAAGAATGTACTGGTGTTAAAGATATTTACCAAGCATCTAATCTTAGTGAAGGTGTATCTATTATTAAATCTAAAAAACCTCAATTGGTACTACTAGATATAGAAATGCCACAACAATCTGGCTTAGAAATTTTAGATTATTTTAAAGCAGAACCCATAGATTTTAAAATTGTTTTTACAACTGCTTACAATCAATATGCCATAGAAGCTTTTAAAACCTCTGCTATAGATTATTTATTAAAACCAATAGATTCAGACGAACTTAAAGCAGCTGTTAATAAAGTGGAAGCTATTTCTGAAAACTCTTTTGTAAAACAGAAAATAATAACTTTAGAAAAATCATTTCAGCAATTAGCAATTAATAAAATTGCTTTAGAATTACCAAAAGGAATAAAATTTATATCGTACGATAAAATACTTTTTTTTGAAGCAGATGGTGTTTATACCAAAGTGCATTTAATAAATGGCGCAACAGAAATAATTTGTAAAACATTAAAGCATTTTTCAGATCAATTATTAGACAAACCTATGTTTTACAAACCTCATCGTTCTTACTTAATCAATTTAAAATTTATGGACGAATTAGTAAAAAAAGACGGCTTGCATGTAGTAATGCAAAATAAAAGAACAATTCCTATTGCTAGAGATAGAAAAGATGCTTTTTTAGAGATGATAAACAGCGTATTTTAATTGCTTTTCATAAAAAAACACCATTCACTAAAAGAATTGTACATTTCACTAAATAATTTATAAAATCTTTTAATACTTAATTCATTTTTGTTCTTCTAAACTAAAAAAAGAAAGAAAATGAAATCAAAATTACTTTTAATATTATTTCTAGTCAGTAGCATTTCATATGCTCAAAACTGGTCTCAAGTTGGTACAACACAATTTACCAACTTTGCTTCTGATGGAGTCATAGCAACAGACCCATCAACCGGTGAACCATATGTTGCTATTGCAGAACCTCTTAGTTCTAGCAAAATATCTGTTAAAAAATTTGATGGTACAAATTGGGTTTCTCAAGGAGGTTTAGTAGGTGAAAATGCAATAAATATCGCTTTAGCCATTAATCCTATTAACAATCAACCTGTTGTTGCATATAGAGACACAACAGATTCTACTTTGTACGCCTATACATTTGATGGAACAGCATGGTCTTTAATAATGAATTATAATGTTACGCTTAAAAACCATAAAGTTCAAATTCAATTTAACGCAGCAGGTGATATGCGATTTTCTGGACATGAAAGCAATGACAGATTGGTAGTTGTTGAAAAGAAAATGTCGGGTCCAATTACTAAATATACTACTCCGAAATATTCTGGCACAGAAAATAAATTTGATTTTAATGACTTTAACAAATACTATATTGCAAATAGAGTCTATCAAACTAGAAGTGAATGGGAAATTCATAAAATATCTGTAGATAGATATGGTATAACAGATTTTACAATAAGACCAGATACCTACAGAGGAAATCCAGAACTAAATCTAAAAAATATTTCTGGAATTTCTGATAATGATTTTGTTGCCGCCTTTGATATATCTGCAAGATATAACAATACAACTGGTACAACAGAACCTGTAAATGAGGTTGTAATCTACAATAAAACAACAGAGGTAAAAAGAATTGGTGCAGTAAATGAAATTGTTCAGTTTAGAAAAAACTTTGTAAATAATCAATTATATATCATGTATGCAGAAAAAAATTCTGCAGATATTGCTTTTCAGAGTTATAATTCTATAACAGGTAACTGGTCTAATTTACCAACAACTAGTATTAATAGTAATAGTAGCTCTAACTTCTTTATAAACATGGCAATAGATAAAGTGAATGGTAATTTGTATGCTTTATATTTAGATGGCGTAAAAGCTTCAGTTAGAAAATTTACTATTATTCCTCCTGTAAATCAGCCAATAATTTATGTTGACAAAGATGCAACAGGAAACAACAATGGTAGTTCTTGGGCAAACGCAAGCCCTAGTGTTCAATATGCATTAGAAAACATAGGAAGTTTAACAACCGAAATTTGGATTGCAAAAGGAACTTATACTCCAGATGCCTCTGATAGAGCAAAATCTTTCAATATAATATCTAACAATAGTTTAAAAATTTACGGTGGTTTTAATGGAACAGAGACAACTATTGCACAAAGAGATATTCTTGCTAATCCAACCATTTTTTCTGGAGATTTAAATAATGATGATGCAGGTCCAATCTCTTTTAGCAATACAACAACTACAGATAACAGCTATAATATTGTAAAAATAAGTACAGAAGATGTTTTGTTTGATGGTATTACTATTACTAATGGAAATGCAAATGGTGATATAACAAATGAACAAGAAGGAAGTGCTATAACGCTTTTACCTAACGTACAAAAATTTGTTTTAAATAATTGTATTATCTCAAATAATGCAAATACACGTGCAGGATCTATTAAATCTATAGACACCAATGCAAATATTTCTGTATCATTTTTAAATTCGACTTTTAAAAATAATCTTGGTGCTTTTGCAACTGTGTTTTATAGTCGTCCAAATTCTGGAAAAACTCAAAACTTTACGAGTGTAAATAATTTATATCATGATAATTTAACAGATAATGTTAACGGAAGTGGACTTTTTTGGTTTAGAAATGATAGAGGTTCATGTACAATTAATACTAGCTACATAAATGATACTTTTGCTAATAATTCTGGAAACAGAGTTCCTTCTGCTGGTAATGATATTCCTGTAATTACTATTGGAGAATCTAAAGGAACAATTACGACAAATGTATCTAATAGCATCTTTTGGAACAATACAGATGGAAATGGAAATATTACACCTGCAATAGGAAGAAATGGAAACGAAGCATATCCTGCAATAACAAATATGTTAGTTAGTAATAGTTTAGATGCAGATAATTTTTCTAAAATAACATATAAACAGAATATACTAACTTCAGATCCATTATTTACAAGTGCAACAGAGTTTAGTTTACAAGCAAATTCACCTGCAATTAACACAGGAGATAATGCTAAAATACCTTCTTACATTAATACTGATAAACTTGGCAATACAAGAATATTTGATACTAATGTAGATTTAGGAGCTTATGAATTTGGAGCTTCTGCTGTAGCAGGATTAGCAACTCTAAATAAAATAGACTTTTCTATTTACCCTAATCCTACAAACGGAATTATAAATATTAAAATTGATAAAAATATAAAACTAATAGAAGTATATAATTTACAAGGTCAAAAAGTAGCTTCTAATAAATTTAATGAAATAAATATTAGTTCTCTTAATTCAGGAATTTATTTTATTAAAATAACTACAGATAAAAATTTAATTGGAATTAAAAAAATTGTGAAGAAATAGTATTCCCTCACAGAAAAAGAAAAAAGTTACTTAAAACACAATCATTAATTTGGTTGTGTTTTTTTATATTACAATATCTTTGTAAAAAATATGAAAATGAATAAAGCGATATTCTTAGTTTTTCTGTTAAGTATTATTTCCTGTAAAAAAGAAAAAATAGAAACTTTTAAAATTGGTGTAGTTTCAGATTGCCAATATTGTAATTGCGATGTAAAATGGGACCGTTACTATAAAAAAGCTCCTAAAAGATTAAAAGAAGCAGTTGCTACATTAAATAAAGATACTTTAAGTTATACAATACATTTAGGCGATTTTATAGATAAAGATATTAAAAGCTTAGATAGTATTTTACCAACTTGGAAAAAATTAAAATCTACTTCTTACCATGTGTTAGGCAACCACGATTTTGATGTAAAAGACTCTTTAAAGGCAGTAGTTATTTCTAAATTAGATATAAAAAACAGGTATTATAGTATTAAAGAAAATGGTTGGCGTTTTATTATTTTAGATGGTAATGATCTAAGTTTTTTTGGTGCACTTTCACAAAAAAAGAAACTACAAACAGATTCTATTTTTAACTTACTTAAAGATAAAAATTTACCATATCTAAAGAAATGGAACGGTGCTTTAAGCAACAAACAATTATCTTGGGTTAAAAGTGAATTAGAAGAAGCTACATTACAAAATGAAAAAGTAGGCTTTTACTGTCATTTTCCAATTTTTCCAATAGACCAACACAATATCTGGAATAGAGAACAATTCTTAACTCTAATTAATCCTTACAAAAATGTAAAATTCTTTTTTAATGGTCATAATCACGCAGGTGCTTATGAACTAGTAAATAATGTACATTATTTAACTTTTAAAGGAATGGTAGATACAGAAAATACTTCTGCTTTTGCCAAAGTAAATTTTGGTAAAGATACCATTACTGTAGAAGGATTTTACAGAGAACCATCTAGAAAACTAGCCATAAAATAAGCACTGTGAAAACCTATAGTAAAACCAATTTCTTTAAACATACTTTTTGTGAGTTCGAACTGGTAGATAACTTTGAATTTCCTGAGGAAACCAATTACAAAAGTAAATCTGAAAGCATGTATTTTTATACTGATGAAGGTGTTTATAGAAAATCTAATCATTGGGGACGTGTTGCTAATTGTAGATGGAAACTAATTTCAAATAACAACTATAAAAATCAAGACATAGTTATTGGTTTTGCCAAATGGACTGCCTTCTACCCTATTAATTCAACAGAAAAAATATTTACTATTAATGTTGATTTTGAAGAAGAAACAGCAAAAATTCAACCTAGAAAAAAGAAGGAAATTATATATTCTTATACATTTTCTGAAGCTCAAAAAAGAATAAAACAAATTACACACTTGTTTGCAGATCATAAATGGGCAAGATATTTTGACATGGAAATAAAAGACTTACGTTTTAAAATTATTTCAGAATTTATTAATTCAGAAAAAACTTTGTCAGAAATAAAAAGGGACATCAAATAAAACTAGTTTTCTTTTCAGTAAATTTGTATTTGATTTTAAAATCATCAAATCTACATGAACATTCCACAAACTAGCTTTCCAAGAATTGTTATTATTGGTGGCGGATTTGCAGGTTTAGCTGCCGCAAAAGGACTTGAAAAACAAGAATTACAAGTTGTTTTAATAGACAAACACAATTACCATACTTTTCAGCCTTTACTTTACCAAGTTGCAACTGGTGGTTTAGAACCAGATTCTATTGCTTTTCCCTTAAGAAAACGTTTTAACGATGTAGACAATTTCTATTTTAGATTAGCTGAAGTTGAGAAAATTCAACCAGAAAAAAACTTAATAGAGACTTCTATTGGTAATTTAGAATATGATGAATTAATTGTTGCAACAGGCTCTACAACCAACTTTTTTGGTAATACAAATATCAAAAAACATACAATGGAAATGAAATCCATTCCGCAATCTTTAAACATAAGAAGCCTTATTTTAGAAAACTTTGAAGAAGCATTATTAACTTCTAATATTGAAGAAAGAAATGCTTTAATGAATTTTGTAATTGTTGGTGGTGGACCAACAGGTGTTGAGTTAGCAGGTGCTTTGGCGGAAATGAAAAAGGGAATTTTACCAAAAGATTATCCAGATTTAGATATTAGGCAGATGCAAATAAACCTAATACAGAGCTCTGGAGAACTTTTAAAAGGTATGAGTGCAGATGCTTCTGAAAAAGCAGAAGATTTTCTAATTAAACTAGGTGTAAATGTTTGGAAAAATTTACGTGTTTTAGATTATGATGGAAAAACTGTTACTACAAATGGTGATGACCATTTTAAAGCAGAAACGGTAATTTGGGCAGCTGGTGTAAAAGGCCAAGTTGTAGATGGTTTAAATGCAGAGTGCGTTATAGAAAGAGCTGCTAGAATAAAAGTAGATGAGTTTAGTAAAGTTCTTAACACAACAAATATTTATGCAATTGGAGATGTTGCTTGTATGTCTTCAGAAAAAAATCCTTATGGTCATCCAATGATGGCACAACCTGCAATACAACAAGGTAAATTAGTTGCTAAAAATATTATCGCTAAATTATTTGATAAAAAACAGAAAGCATTTGTTTATAATGATAAAGGATCTATGGCTACAATTGGTAGAAACAAAGCAGTTGTAGACTTACCAAAATGGAAATTTCAAGGTGTTTTTGCTTGGTTTGTTTGGATGTTTGTTCACTTGTTTTCTTTAATTGGTTTTAGAAACAAAGCTATTGTTTTTCTAAATTGGGTATATAATTATATTCGTTTCGATAGAGAAACTCGTTTAATAATTCGTCCGTATAAAAAGAAGAACAATTACTCTTTTAAAGATTAAACATGGCAAATAAAAGAATTATAAAATGTGCTAATTGTGGAACCTTCAATACAAACAAAGAGTATTGTACAAACTGTAACACGTTAATTTCTCATGAGAAAAAAAGAGAAATAAAAGCCGAAGCTATAAAACAAAAACGAGTTGATGAAGCAATTCACGAAATAGAAAACCCCAATTTAGCAGAGAGATTAAAAAACCATTCTAATTTTATGTACAGAATTTTTGGTTGGCTTTTATATTCTGTGATTATGGTTGTTAGCTTAATTGGTGCAGGTTTAGCTTGGATTATTGCAATGGTAGCTGCTGGTTAAAATGAAAAAAACGCTATTTTATTATTTTATATTTTCTTTAATAACTGGTACTTCTGTATACATTTTACAATATTTCTCTTTTCCATTACCTAAAATTGTTCGTTTTTATTTAAACGATTTTTTAATTGTTCCAATAGTACTTTATATTTGTTTACAAACCTTAAGATGGTCTAGAAATAATAACAGTTTCAAACTAAGTTTACCAATAATATTATATGTCTGCTTTTTATATAGTATTCTTTTCGAATTTATTTTTCCTAAATATTTAGCAAGATATACCAAAGACTTTGTAGATGTTCTTTTATACTTCGCAAGCGGATTTTTATTCTACTATCTTCAAAAAAAAAAATAATACAATTCATCAACAAAAAATTACAGCTCGGTATTTATTTTTGTTTTAAAACCGAAGAACGCAACATCTTTGTATCATCAAAAAACCCAAAAGATGAAACGCATTCTATTTTTACTTTTTACTATTTTTCAGTTTTCTTTAATTGCACAAAACACTATTTCAGGAAAAGTTACCAATTCTAAAAACATTCCTATTTTAGGAGCAAATGTATATTTAGACGGAACTTACGATGGAACCTCAACTAACGATAAAGGTGAATTTTCTTTTTCAACTTCAGAGAAAGGAATACAAACTTTAGTTATTTCATACATTTCATTTGAGACCTATATTAAAACAGCAGATATTGCATCTTTTAAAAATTTAAAAATAAAATTGAGAGATGATGTAAATTCTTTAGATGCAGTTGTTATTAATGCAGGAACTTTTGAGGCTGGTGAAAAAGCAAAAGTTACCGTTTTAAAGCCTTTAGACATTGTTACAACTGCAAGCGCTTTAGGAGATGTTATGGGGGCTTTACAAACACTACCTGGAACTTCTACAGTAGATGAAGATGGTAGATTATTTGTGCGCGGTGGTGAAGCAGAAGAAACACAGATTTTTATAGACGGAATTCGTGTTTTTTCTCCTTATACGCCAAGTGCAAATAATATTCCAAGTAGAGGTAGATTTTCTCCTTTTCTCTTTAAAGGAATTTCTTTTTCTACAGGTGGTTATTCTGCTGAATATGGACAAGCTTTGTCTAGTGTTTTACAATTAAATACTATTGATGAACCTGTAGAAGAAAAAACAGATTTGTCTTTTATGACACTTGGTTTAGGCCTTGGAAATACGCAAATTTGGGGTAACAATTCTTTTAGTGTAAATACCTCTTATATTAATTTAGCACCATACCAAGAAGCTTTTCCTGATAGAAATACCTGGAATAAACCAGTACAATCTTTAAGCGGAGAAATGGTGTATAGACATAAATTTAAAAACGAATCTTTGTTAAAATTATATGGCGCTTTTAGTTACACAGATTTCGATTTAATACAAGATGATATTAATTATGAAGATGGCTTACGTTTTGGTTTAAAAAACAGAAATCTTTATTTTAACACGTCTTATAAAAATAAATTTGGGGATAATTGGAAACTAGAAACAGGTATGAGCTTTACAAACGACCATTCTAATATTAAAATTATTAATGATGTAGTAACCGGAAATGAAAACTCTATGCATTTTAAAGTGAAGCTTAAGAAACAGTTTTCTAATCGATTTAAAATTAGTTTTGGATCAGAGTATTTTGCAACAGATTTTAAAGAAGATTATGCTGCTAATAATAGCAATAATATCGAATATGGTTTTAATAACAACATTTTTGCTTCATTTATAGAAACAGATATATTCTTCTCTAAAAACTTAGCTACTAAAATAGGAATACGTGCAGAAAATTCAGAATTATTAAATGAATTTACAATTTCTCCAAGAATTTCGCTAGCATACAAAGCAAGTAAAAATGCCCAATTTTCTTTAGCTTATGGTCAATTTTATCAAAATCCTAAAAACGAATATTTAAAATTTAGTCAAGATTTTAAAGCTGAAAACACATCTCATTTAATTGCTAATTACCAAGCAACAAAACAAGGTCAAATTTTTAGGATAGAAGCTTATTACAAAGATTATAAAGACTTGGTAAAATACGATGATAATACCCCTATTTTTAACAGTAACTTTAATAATAACGGAAGTGGATTTGCAAAAGGTTTTGATGTTTTCTGGAGACAAAATGGTAAAATAAAAAACACAGATTATTGGGTTTCATATTCTTATTTAGACACAGAAAGAGATTATAAAAATTACCCAACTGCTGCAAGACCAAGTTTTGCTTCTAAGCATAATTTATCTGTTGTTGCAAAACATTGGGTAGAAGGTTGGAAAAGTCAAATTGGTTTTACTTACAACTTTGCTTCTGGTAGAAATTACACAAACCCTAATAAAGCTGGTTTTTTAAATGCAGAAACAAAAAATTACAACTCTTTAAGTTTAAATTGGGCGTATTTAATAGATCAACAAAAAATATTATACTTTTCTGTAAATAATGTATTAGCTACCAAAAATGTATTTGGTTATAATTATAAAAATACAGCAGAACCTAATGGTAACTTTAATAGACAGGCAATTGTACCCAATGCAGATAGATTCTTTTTTATAGGTTTCTTCTGGACAATTAGCGATAATAAAAAAACAAATCAGTTAGATAATTTGTAAAAATTACAATTCAGTTATTAAAAATAACAATTCGGTATGTTTCTTGTTTTAAAGTTGAAAAAACATTCGATATTTACAGTGTCAAATAAATAAAACATTTAGTTATGAAAAATACAATCTTAATAATTACTTTTATTTTTAGTGCAATTTTTACCACAAATGCGCAAGAACAAACATTTAATTTAACCATTAATATTTCTGGTTTAAATTCTGATAAAGGAAATTTAATGGTAGGTGTTTATAATAAAAAAGACAACTTTTTAAAGAAACAATTTAAAGGAGATCTTGTAAAAATTAAAGATAAAAAATCTGTTGTTGTTTTTAAAGACTTACCAAAAGGAGAATATGCCGTTTCATTTGTTCATGATGAAAATAATAACAAAAAAATGGATACTAATTTCTTTGGAATTCCTAAAGAAGATTATGGTTGTTCTAATAATGCAACTGGCTTTATGGGCCCTCCAAAATATAATGATGCTAAATTTTTATTATCTGAAAACAAAACAATTAACATCAAAATATAAATTAACCTAAAACTTTATTAAAATGAAAAAATCAATCTTAATTATCGCAATTTTATTTGCGACAGGAATTGCTGCGCAAACAAAGTACCAAAAAGGAATGCAAAAAGCTTTTGCTCTTTGGGAAGAAGGAAAAATGATAGAAACGTCTCAACTATTTGAAAGAATTTCTAAAGCAGAACCAACAAAATGGCTACCAGCTTATTATGTTGCAACAGTAGAAATTTTAGGTAGTTTTGGTTTAAAAGACGAAACCGTTTTAAAAGCAAAACTTAATAAAGCTCAAGAGTTTTTAGATATTGCTAAATCTAATTCAGAAAACAACCCAGAAATATTAATTACACAAGCTTTTTTAAACTTAGGTTATATAGCTTTTGACGGACAAAAATACGGAATGACTTTATCTGGACAAAACACCCAACTTTATACTAAGGCTTTAGCAATTGCCCCAGAAAACCCAAGAGTTATTTTAGGTAATGCAGAATGGAATATGGGTACTGCCAAATTTTTTGGAAAATCTACAAAACCTTATTGTGAAGAAATTAAAAGAGCCATAGAACTTGGTAAAAAAGAAAAGATAGACATTGAATTTTATCCGAAATTTATGTTAGCAAGAGCTGAAGAGACTTTAAAGCAATGTGAAAAATAAAATTATATTTATACAAATAAAAAAACTTGAGATTTCTCTCAAGTTTTTTTTATGCTTTTTTAATTTTATTTGAAAGAGGATCTACATACAATTTTTTCTTGCCATAAGGCAACTGAATTCTGGCATCATGTATAGTTCCAAAAACTTTGTCACCTTCTAAAATTGTAGATTTTTTAGGCTCTAAATATTCATATATACATGTTCTATATTCGTCTAAATATTTTGGTTGAATTCTTGCTAAAAACTCAGAATAAACAACATCAAAATCTTCATTAATTTTAGTTTGCAGCCATCTATTAACTAAAGTAGTATCTAAATATGTTTTCTTAGTATTTTTACCTTGCATAGACTCTCTAAGAGGTAAATTATCATAATCATTAGAAAAAGAAGCATTTCTTCTAGTAGAAAAATCTCCAGTTTCTTTAAATTTAGATCTAGAGCCAGATGCTTTTCTTAATAACCATTTAGACATTATCCTAAAATCTTAGCAATTAATTCTTGTTTAGCTTTTTCATCGTCTCCAAAAAGCCATTGTAAAACATTGTCTTCCCAAATTTCTTCTTTCTCTGTTGCTGTAATAATTTTTTGATCTATTGCTAAGTCTAAAATTTTACCAGGATAAGAAGATTGTTTATCACTTTCCATTTCCCCTAAAGGATAAGGATCATCTAAGCCCATTAAAACCTGACTTGTACCTTGCCTTTTAAACATTAATTTTAAAGAATCTGTATCATGAACTAAAGTATCAAAAAAGATATTTTTATGTCCAACTGCTTTTCTAGGGTGTGTTTTTCCTTCAAATAAATCTGGTCTTCCATCAAAACCTTGTATTCTTCTACCTAAATTCATTTGTGCTAATTGACCTCCATGAGCAAAACAAGTTCTAATGTTTTTAAAACGTTCTTGCATACCGTTTAAAGTATAAAAATGATAAGCATCTCCACATTGTGCTAACATCCAAATTAGATGAAAACGCCAATTGGTATTTTCTAACTTTATCATTTTATCTCCATCATAAGGATGAATTTCAATTGCTAATTTATATTTGTCTGCTAATTCAAAAATTCGATCATTTTCTTCATCAAACACACAACGCCATTGCCCAATAGAATCCATAAAATGTGTTGGTAAACACAGAACTTTTAAGCCTAGTTCTTCTACACAACGTTTCATTTCATCTAAAGCACCATAAATAAAACCAG
>CAXBIR010000075.1:0-15629 GCA_963975825.1 uncultured Polaribacter sp. | reverse complement strand
CAGTTCTATTGAGTTGGTTGATGAAATAGAATAAAAATTATAGAAATAGGAATCATCACAAAAAAAAATCCGAAGTAAAATATTTTACTTCGGATTTTTTGCATTAAGATCAGTCCCAACCAGGGGCTTCAGGATTTGAAGAAGCTTGTGCTTTTAGCGGATTTAAGATTAGAAACGTTCCTAAAGCTGTTAAAGCTGCATATTTTCCATAATTACCTATCTTTTTTATAGCTTGTTCTCTAGTTATTTCTTGTTTATTTTTTTTCATTTTAACCAGCTTTATTCAATAATTATTTTCTTCGTTATCTTACCTTTTTCTGTTGTTAAATCCACTAAATAAATAGCCAATTTTAAATTAGGTAAATGAATATCAGTCGTCATTTTATCTTTGAAATTTATTTTTAAAACTTCTTGTCCTAAAATAGTATAGATTTTTAAAGTTCCTTTTTCATTCTGCAAACCTGTAATTCTTAAGGTACTATTATTTAATTTTAAAATGCTCACATCATCTAAATCAGTAGAACTCACAGAGAGCGTCTTAGAAGAAGTATGTAAATAAAAACGCCCTATTCCTTCACTGTTTTCAGATAATGTAATTTTATATTCGCTATTCTCTTCTGTTAGTATTCTAAAGGTGTTGGTTGCTCTATCTTCTAAATATACTTTTACATCTGCAGGGAAATCGGTTGTTTTAGCAGAAAAAACGACCTCATCGTTTGCTGCTGCCTTTAAATTAAGAGAAATAACTGTATTGCTAATCTCTTTTTTTGGCAAAGATTGCGTTGTATAATTTTTGCCATCAGAATTTTCTACTAAATGAGAATTAATATCGAAAGCTGCACCGTCAAAATTTGGAATATCTTCTGTTTTATCAAAACCGTTTGTAGCTGTTTCAGAATAAATAATAGCTGTGTTTACTTTTATATTTCCTTTTTTTACAAAAACTTTTACAAAAGGTGTTACAGTCGCAGATTTACTAAAAATATGAATCCCAGAACTTGGTTTAATTGTTCTTTTGTTCTTGTCAAAAACTAACGTAGTTACTCTAGTTGATTTAATAAAGAAACCCTGTGCTGGTGATATAAACTGTTCTTCAGAGGAAACCAGGTTATTTACAGATTCATATTTACCTTGTGTAACGTCCCAAATATAAACGGATGGAATTTGAAGCTTAAAATCATTATCAGTTAAAAAACTATTATTCACATTTTTATTAATCGGATAATATGCTGTAAAGGAATTACCTATAGCAGTCCACTGATTTGCAAGAACCCCTTTTTCAATATCATTTATCTCTAAAGTTCCGGTGAAACTTACAAAACCATTTGTTTTTCTAGACATGGTATATCCTGTGCCAACATCTAACAGCGTGTTAGTACTGGTGGTCGTATCAAAATATTGCCATTTAGAATCTTTTAAATTTGCATCATTATAATACCCTACAGCGTATCTTGTTAGACTTCCAGAACTATTTATACGAATTTCATTTTCATTTACTTGCGCAAATTCTACAACTTTCTGACCTCTTAATGGTGGTGCTAAAATACTCCATCCATTTGCTATTAAACCTCCTCGATTATACGTAATTGTTCCTGTTGATGAACCTTTTATTAATAAAACACCACTATCAGAACTATCAGAATTTATCGTTAAAATACCTGAATTGGTGAAATTTCCGTTTACAATAATTGCTGTTGTTTTGTCAATTTCGGTTGTTCCTAAGTTTGTGAAATTATTGACTTCTAAATTAGTAACATCCGAAATTCCTGTAGTTCCTGATGCTACAAAAACATTATCCGTAGTAATTGGTATTCTTCCTAAACTCCAATTTTCTGTATTAGACCAAGCGCCACTAACTTGTTTGTAATTATCCGTTTCTCGCTGTATTTTAAACATCCAATCGGTATTATTTAAAATCCCAGTATAATTATTAGTTGCCAAATCTTTAAAAGCAGCTTCGTCTATTTTTACATAATACGTTTCATCAAATACTAAATTATTGGCAAGGTTTATAGTAACTTTTGTTTCGGTTAATGAAACATTTGCACCTGTGACACTTAAAGTCTCTAAAAGACTATCATCTGAACTTTTATATACTCTTATATTTCCTTCATTCACAAATACCGTTTCGCTAAAAGTAAGCACTAATTTAGAAAGTTCTTCTGTTGAGAATGACTTAGGGCTGTAAACTTCAACTATAGGAGCAATATTATCTAGGTAAAAGGAAGCCGTTTCTTGTACTAAAATTTTGTTTTCTGATCTATCTGTAATATCTGAATCTGACTTTATTTTTAAAAAGACACTACCAGGTTTATTATTCAATTTAAAAACATTTAACCTGTAAATTTTAGAGGTAATTGAAATTAAAGAGGACTTTAAATAAGCATTTGCCAAGCTTCCAGTTAATTCAAAATCTGAAATGTCTGCATTTATAATTTCCTCATTAAATGTAATAGTAAAAAATTCAACTCCAGAATCTCTTTCTAGCACTAAGGATGTAATAATTGGACTAATTTCATCGTAAGAAAAAGACAATAAATTAGAGGTTGTATTTTTTTTATTATTTGCATCTAAAGCAGCGCCAGAAATTACTAATGCAGAAAAATCTCCTTCAGATATAGGAACTATTTTTACTTTAAAATTCTGATTATCTACCTTAGTAATACTAGAAATTACTGCATTTGAAAGTTGAACACCTTCGCGATCAAAACCCGAAATATCATTCGAAAATTTTACATCAATATTTACAGGAATTTCATTTGTCTTTGTATTTGAAGCACTAGAAATTATGGTATTCGTTGCGCTTGGATTTACTGCAACATTTACATTAATAATATAATCTTTTAAATTAGCTTGGTCCTCAGAAACTACGGCATAGGTTTTAGAGTTTAAAAAATTAACATTTGAAACCCCCGAAGTTTGTTTTATCTGATTGATAAATACACTAGCTTTCGGTGAGTTTGTAAATTCAGGAATTAAATTAGAAACAGCGGTTCCTACTGGCAACACAAAATTAAAAGTAGTTCCTGTTTGGGTTTTACTGTTTGGAGTAATGCCTTTAAAATTAAAATCATTTAAAATAGCTTGCATATTCAACGCAGGGTTTGCTAAAGAATACGATTGAAAAAGACTTCCGCTATTGACATCTGATCTAAAACTAGCTGTTTTAGCAATATCCACTACTACATTGTTACTACTATCGTACACTCTAAAATTAATGATTTCTGAATTTGTATGTGCATACACGGATAAATACGCTACATATTTACCGGCGGTTGCAGCGTACGTTACATTAGCAACACCTCTAATTTCTCCATTTACAAAAGCAGCAACTTTATCATTGTTAGATGTTAAACTTGTTCCGTTTACATTTAAAAAGGTTGTAAACGTCATACTCAATTGAAAATCAGAGGGATTTACTGACCAATTAGGATCCTGCCCATAACTCTTGGTAGAAAAAATACTTAAAAAAAACAGCAAAGAAATATAAAAAATTGTGTTTTTCATGCTAGTAGTTTTTTAAGATTGATGTTCTTATAGGATTGCCAGAAAAATCTGTAATCGTAGTAATTTTTTTCAAACTCAGAGAAACTTTACCAGTATAAGCATCAATATTAGAAACGGTTACGATGTACGTTGCATCGTTTACTTTTTTAATACTTAGTGTCGCATCTAATACGCTTTCAAAATTAGAGGCCAAAACATTATATACAGGTTCATTAAAAGTAGCCGTAAATTCTAAAGTATTTTCTTTAGTAATTTCTAAAGCCGGTAATTTTCTTAAAATAGAGACTAAATAAGGTTCTTTAGAATCGTATGTAAATATTAGTTTGTTTGAGGCATTACTCACCTTACTATTTGGTGTACTAATTTTGCTTTCAGGTACTTGTATCGAAAAATCTCCTTGAGAAATGGCTACAAAATTTATAGTGTATGTACTTTCATTTACACTAACAATAGACTGAATCGCAGCATTTGTAAGTAAAAAATCTTCTTGTTTTACTGGAAGTATTGCCTCACTTGTAGTCAGTCTAATTTCTATAGGATTTTCCGTTACAAGCAAATTAGAGTTAGTAGTTAAACTAACCATTAAATCAGATACAATTACAGAAATGGTAACATTAACAACGTACTCTTTTATAGTGGCTTCGTCTTCAGATAACACTTGGTATATTAATGAGTTCGTGAAATTATTCGCAGTACTATTAGGTACTTGTTGCACTTTATCTATAAATACAGATGCCCCACTACTTGTGATGAAATTGGCCACTAAATTAGTTAAATCTGTACCTTCAGGAACTAAAATATCGATGGTGTTTTCAGAAATATTTATAGATTTTTCGGCTACGATATTAAAAGAAAAAGAAGTGATTTCTGCACTTGTATTCAATAAAGGATTCGCCAAGCTAAACGACTGGAAAATACCGCCAACCTGGGCATTTAATTGAAAGACCACATTACTTGAAACCGTAGTAACTTGATCATTTGTACTATCGTAAATTTTAAAATTAATCGTTTCTCCGAATGCACTATTTGAAAACACAGTCAAATAAGAAACATATTTGTCTAAACTTGCTACGTAAGATACGCCAGCCACACCTCTAACTTCACCATCTACAAAAGCGGCAACTTTATCATTAGGCGATGATAAAGCTGCGCCATTTATATTTAACGCTGTTGTAAACGTCATATTAAATTGATAATCGTTTAAGTTAAAATTCCAGTTTGGATCTTGTCCAAAAAAATTAGTAACGTAAAAGCACATAAAAAGAATTAAAAAATATGTTTTCATCACTTTATTCTTTAATCATTTTCTTCACTACAAATTTACCTGTCCTATCTGTTATACGAATTAAGTAAATTCCGTTTGCTAAATTAGATGTGTTAATTGTTGTTTTTTGATCTAAATTATTCGTTTTAAAAAGTAAAGAAACTCCAATTATATTAAACACTTCTACTTTAGAAATTTCGATATTTTCTTTAGATACATCGATGGTTATCTCATTTGTAAAAGGATTTGGATACAAAATAGCGTCCGCTAAAATCAAGTTATCTAAAGTCAATACTTTTGTTGATAATTGAACAGGATTTTTTAAATCTCCTAGAACCAAATTATTTGCAAATACAAAGTTTTCATGAATATCTACTGCTTGAAAATCGTTCGCTAAAACAAACTTTAAAGTCTCATTTAAGTTACTAAAAGCAGTAATAAAACTAATTTTTTTATTGTTAATATCTACAATTTCAGAAGATCCTCTTACTACATTTTTTTCATCATAAATTAACACTTTGGTAAAGTTTTCATCCGAAATAACCTCTGCAATAATATTCATGTTGCCACTGTATTGGGCAAAATCATTCGCATTATCTACTTGCTGTTTTTGCGCTTTTTTGGTGCTTACTGTTTTAAATAAAATATCGGCATCAGGATACTTAAATGTTTGTGCTACTGTAGATTTTAACATATAACCCGTTCCTGATTCTAGGTAATTTAAAGTACCGCTCCAACCAGAATTTGGATCATAAATTGCAAAATTAAATTGATCTTTAATAACGTCTCCTTCGCTTACATCAAAAAAGGCTAAAGCCTCATTTAAAGGCATATCTCTATGAATTGGAAATGGTAACCAGTTCCAGTTTTGATTAATATTAATTGAAAAATTAGAAGGAGAAATTTCTTCTCCTAAAAAGCGAATCGAAGCTGCTTTGCTCAACTTTAATTTATACATTTTGGAAGTAACTAGTTCCAGTAAACTACCGTTCCAACTACCACTTTCATAATTAGCAAATTGAGATTGCGACTTTATGGCGTCTCCGCCTTGTAAATCTAAACTACTAAAAGTTTGATTTAGATTGTTAAATTTAGCATCATCAGCAAAAAGAGAAACCCAAGTCCAACCTTTATTTAACTGTAAATTTTGCTCTACTAAATTAGTTGTTGCAAATATCTTAGGTGAAGATTTAGCCCCTAAAATACCATTTACCTCAAAACTAATTTTAGCTAAATTATCTATCGTAGAAGCTACTGTTTTTCCATTAATTGCATCCCAAATTTTAAACGTTATTTCATCAATAGAGAAATTTCCATTTGCATCTTCTAAATTGCTATATGCGGTTAAGAAAACAAAGTAACTATCATACGCTACATCATATTTTAAATACGCTTCTCCTCTTGGTTTATCGTTTACAAATGCACCTACTTTTGTGTAAATATCTCTAGAAAAACTTCCATTAATTTGTATTTTTCCAATAACATTCATACTATAAGAGTATTCGGTAGCATTTACAGACCAGTCTGGAGCTTCAGAAAGTACACGTAAAGTGAACGTTAATCTATCATTAAAACCTGAGGCTGTTTCTAAGAAAATATCTGCCGTATAATTACCCATTGCCAAATCATTGTCTACCGTAAACTTAATTTGTTTATTAGTATTTGGTGCTACTAAACTAGATACTACTTCGGCTTCAAGCCAAGTTGGCAAACCAGTAATTGTAAAAGGCTGGTTGCTACCGCCTTTATTTACAACATCCATAATAAAGTTATAGGTTTCGCCAATAATTTTCTCGTCATTTATTTCTTTAGTTTGATTTGCTGTAAACCACTCTATTTCTTGTTTGTTTACAAATCCAGACCAACTAATAGGAGACAATTGCTCATTAAAATGCTCATCATACATTCTAGAGACAGAAAAATTCAAGATTTGACCTTCAAATAAACTCCAGTCTTCGTCTGTTAAATCTGGCTGAATAATCATTTCATCACCATTAATTACTGTTGAAAATGGTATGTTTGTAAACTGTAATATAGGTTTTAACGGTGGTGAATCTTGCGTATAACTTTGTGCTGCACCCGTTTTTAATTTAGCAAAAGTTGATGTATTTGTTAAATTGATGGCTACATGATTGTAAGCAGGCCCATTTGTTGTATTTGTAGCGTCTTTATTAAAATCTAATTTTAAAAGTAAACCCTCTGAATTTGAATCAATTTCAAAATAACGGTCTCTTTTTATTTGTTCTAAACTTCTTACCGTATTCCAGAATCTAATTTCATCTAACAAACCTGTAAAATGATTTTCAATTGTTTCGTTACCTACCAAGTCTTTATATAAACGCGCACCTACTACTATTTTATTTCCTGTAAAACCTCCTGTTTTTGCTGATGAAACTGAAGATTCTTCTTTTCCGTCGATGTACGAATTTAAAGAACCTCCTACTTTTCTAACAATAGCCACATGCGTCCAGCTATTTTTTGCTAAAGAACTAAAAGTTATTGGATACGAAATATTTTCTGTAAGTAACTCTAGATTGCCATCTGCTTTTAAATTGACAGACCATTTATTTCTAAAACCATTAGTTAAAATCATTTCACTATCATTTCCTCTTCCATTAGAAAAAATAGTTCCGGTACTTGTTTCGTTTGGTTTTATCCAAAAAGAAAGTGTGATGTCTTCAAAATTTGTAGGCTGAATAAATCCAACATTGTCTAAAGTTAAGAATTCAGAATTTTTAAACTCATACCCGGTTCCTTTTGGTTTGATGTCCCAACCTAAACCTACAGTTGCATTTTTACTTTTTGCCTTATCAATAGCAATATTTCCGTTTCCTTCGTCTAACTTCCAATACCCTAACAAATTTAATTCTTTACCAGTTAAGGTTACATCTTTTGCTACTGTTGCTTGCGCTGGGGTAAATGGTTTAGACCACAAGCGGATGTCATGTATATTACCAACAACTGCATTGCCACCAATAAAAATTGAACTATTAGAGTTGATGTCTAAATTACCACTTAACGTTTTATTTTGTAATTTATTCCCGTTTTCTAATATCAATAATTGAGGAGCATTCCCACTTTGATATACCAACGAATAGAAATTATATTGCGCCGGGTTTATAGTTGCTTTTACAGATGATTCGCCAACACTAAATGTAAGCTCATTTCCATTTAAAGTAGCGTTAATTCCGTTTTCTTGAGAAATTAACTTACCAGAACCCGTTGTTTGGTTTTTATACCAAAACTGCAATGTAAAAGATTCTTTACCCAATCGTTGGTTTGGCAATTCTATTTTATTTGCAGTTCCGTCTAAATAAACAGAAACTGCATGATCTATTTGTTGTTGATTGCTTAAACCCGTTACAGTAATATTGGTTGCTCCACGTTTAAAAACAGCTTCATTAAATCGTACTAAAATATCTTCACCAACATCTAAAATACCATCAGATGGTTGAGGTGTACCAAATAATACAGGCGAATTTAAATTTACGATTCCAGCAATAATTGCAGAATTGTATGTAATATTATCTGTACAATAAGAGATTGCTCTAAACTGATAGTTTCCATCAGGTATCTTATCACCAATAATATCCCAGTTATATGTAAATTCCGCGTCTGAACTGCCAATTACAATTCCATTTGAATCTCCAGTCGTGGTTTTTAAGGTTTCGGAACCATAGTAACTCGCTAATTTTATCCAGTTAGCAGAACTTGCGTTTCTGTATTGTAATTCTATTTTTTTGAATCCGTTAAAATCAATATTAAAATCTGTAAAAGTAATTGGCATTGTATTCGTGGTTGTATTGCCATCTGAATCTTGAGAATAACCTTCTGCTCTGTTAAAAATAAAATTATTTTCTGGTGCGGAAACTAGTACTTTAGAACAAGACGGCTTAAACTCGACTGAAACATCTATAAAACCATCAGAATCATTGATATCATCACAAGGGCTTTTTAAATACACTCTAATATTATCATACTTAAAAATACTGGAAGCTGATGATTTGTATACTTCAAAAGGAAAGGCTACAGTTTCATTAAAAGGTATATAAACATTAACACCACTAGAATTTACATTGGTTGTTGCACCATTTAATGTTAATGCATCTACTTCTATAATATACTCTAGATCTGATTGTGTTTCACTATTGTTTTTTAGCAGTAATGTAAATAAAGCACCTTCACTTTCTGGAATGTTTGTTAAAACTGTTTTTATAGCTTTTACCTCCGGAAGATAAACGCTGTTTGTGGCATCTGCCAAAACCTCTCCTCCAGACCCAACAATATTTTCATCGAAGCCAGTATTTTTGTAAAATAGCGACGTTACCTCTTCTTCGTAAGGACAAGAAGTAGCACCTGCTTTTGTTATAAAAACGGGGCCATTACCATCAAACATATTTACTACATCTACACTTAATACATTGTATTGATCGTTATCTTTTAAGGTATAAGAAATTGTGGTTGTAAATTCGCTTTCAGAAGTAAATGATTCGGTTTCAACGGTTCCGTTATCTCTTGTGTAATTACCAACTGCCCCTACATTATTTACTAAAAGACCTAATTGAGTTTTAAACTCTTCTGTAGTTTCTATAGATCTTTCTAAAGCGCTTCCAATAATTGTGGTAGAAGTGATAGCACTTGTAAACTCCCCAACTCCCGCATCAAAAGATTGATTAGAAAAGAAATTATCTATTACTAGATTATTTATTTCACTTTGAAATGCTCCTAAATCTTTTACTTTATCTAAAACAGTTTGTCTATATGCCGGTCTATTATTCTTAGCATCATACTTTGCCTTTTCATTTTGCTGAATTACTTTTCGCCATAAATCAGCTTGGTTTTCGTAAGTTGCTTTTGTATAAACAGGCACTAATGGATCTGGATTAGGATTTGGGTTAGGAACAAAGTTTGCCGCTAACTGTTCTAATTCCGGAATTAAAGTTTCAATAATATACTTTTGAGAATATGAAAAGAATGTTTTTGTTGGTTGCTCTCCAATAAAATAATCTTTTCTTGTACTAATGTAAATCTGGGTATCATTACCTTCTGCATCTTTTGCGGTAACCTCAACATTGTCTACTGGGGTTCCGTCAGTAAGTGCTAATGGCGCATCCGTAATAAACATGTTATTAAAGATACCATAGTATACATTTTTTGAGTTTCCAATATATAAATCTCCATCAGCACCTACAAAATCTACTTCATCGCTTGTAGAAATCGCTTGATTAAAAGTATACGTATTTGTAGTAACATTTTGAGAGGTATTTTCTATGGACTTTGAAAATGAGCCTTCGGTATCTGAAACTACATTTGTTTCTAAATCTGTATAAAAACTGATAAACCCTACACTAACCTCTAAAGTAGGCCCAACAGAAACATAATATCCACCACCATTGGCAACAGAACTTGCATCCGTTGTTTCTTCTGTATAGGTAATTGTTGTTCCTTTTTCAATAGATGCAAAACTATTAGATCCAGGTGGGTCTCTTAAAATAATATCCGGCACTTCTGGAGCGATTGTAGCAAAGGAAACACCACCTGTGCTAGCACCACCATTTACAATTCCTTTTGATTTAAAATCTGAACTATTAGAAATTGCTAGTGCGTTGCTACCAGGAATGCTGTACGTAACTGCTATTGAATTTTTAAAACCATCTGCAATAGCAATATTTGGCTCACCAGCATAAAAGGAATATTTATATTTTTTATTATTATCTATAAGTGACACGGTGCTTTTACCAACAATTTCTAAATTATTAGTAATGTTAAAAACACCTTGCGTAAAAAACTCCTTTGTAATTACTTCCGCTGTTTTATCTTTATTAATATAGTTTTGAGAGACTTCAAAAATAATATCGTATTTCTTTTTTTGTATATATAGTGGATCCACTAAACCGCTAATATCATAAGTATTATTCTTAATTATTATTTCTTTTTCATACTGCTGATCTAATAAAGTTAAAGTAACAGCTGCATTGTATCTAAAACTTTTTTTATGATGAAACGGTTCAGAAAAAAATTCTGTACCATCTTTAGCTGTATAACTAATAGAATCTAATTTAGGCGTTGCCAATAAGTTTAACGTTTCTGCACTTGATAAAATAGTTATTGCTTCGTTTTTTGGAATTTTAAGATCTGTATTTTTAATATAGTAAACATACGGTATTAAAGATGCCTTATATTCCCCTGTAACCTCATTTGTAGCTATTATAACATCATAAATGGAAGTGCTTATATCTCCTTTCAAAGTAATATTTGCAACACCAATATTATTTTTTGAAGAAATAATTTCTTTTTCTTCATTGGTTTCGCCTTCAAAATTTATGTGCGAAAATTCGCCCTCTAAACCAAAACCTATTGGCTTCTCAGATTGTATTTTTCCACCAACAACTCTCCCTACTAAAGAAATTCTTGTATCATCTATAAACCAACTTGGACTTAATTGATCTTCAAAAAACTCAAAAGTATCAGATGCAGGAAAAAAACCAGTGTGCGTAAATGTATGCCCGTCTTTTCTAACTTCTATAGTATGGTCTCCAATAGGCACATTGATTGTAAAAGAACCATCTGCAGCCGTTTCTACTGGTTGGTTTTTTGAATTGATTACAATATTATCATCAATGTACACATAGCCTTTTTCTAAACCAATTACTGGATATTTCTTTAAAGCACCACCTTCATAAAACCCGTTTGAAGGATTTACAGTGCCACCTTCGTAATAAAACTGTCCTTTATTGATGATTATTTTAGCACCATTACTTGTTACTCTATACTTATTATATCCGTAATCTTCTATTTGCGTATAATTATTTTCTGATGCATCTAGTGCTAATGTATTAAATACATTTTGAACATTATAAACAGCTCTTCCATTAAATTTAAAAGAAGATATATCCTTAAAATTTAGTTGATTTACAACAGATTCTTCTGAACCTAAAAATAAAGTTTGACTTGCCGGTTCAAATTTATGAACCCCTAAAGAGGGTGTTATTACAAAAGATTCTCCAGTACCTTGATAACCAATGCCAGAAATTGTATAACTTCCGTTTTTATCTGTAACCCCAAAAACACCTAATTGCTGTGGCGTAGGCACCGTTGTAGAAAATTGGAAATTACCAAAGAGTAACGCATGATTTTTATTTTGATTAAATCCTACTCTAGATAAATCATACAACAGATTTCCTTTTCCTTCATCCATCCGCAAATAAATAGCCAAACCATTTTCTCCTCCGCTTAAATAGCGTCTATAATCTCTTCTAATTTCTTCATTTGAAAGTACACGATTCCATACTCTTAACTCATCTATTTGAGCACTCCCAGCGTCAGGATTGTAAAAATTTAATGAGGTAAACTTTCCAATTTCTGATATCCCCTCGCCCACTTTATACCCAGACATGTTAGTTCCAAACCAAATAGCACCCTCAGGCTGCTTTGCCTTGTAGGCATCATTAAGTTCTCTACCATTGATGAAAAATCGAAGTTCTTTTCCTTCTTCTATAACCACACTAACATGTAAAAACTCACTAGGTTCTGAACTAGCTATTGTTTTTAATATGTCATTTCCTGCCGCATCTATTTCTCCTGTCGGAAAACTATTGTTTACTTCAAAAAAAAGATTCGAACTATCTGATGGGTGCAGATGAATTGAAATTGATTCATCATTTTTCTTAAAAAAAAAACGATGATTAAGGTTTTCTCCATTTAAAACAAGTTGAGTCCAATCCTCACCTAAAGCAATCCAAGCCTGTAATGTTACCGCATTTGCTGGTACATTTGTAATATCTTGAATGTTAATAGAGCCCTTATTATTACCTTCACAAATAACACTTCTTGTTGTTTTATTTACTGAACCCAAGGATTCTGCAAAAACAAGTACATCTTGCACTGGGCTTCTACCTTCATAACTTATAGCTCCAGACACCGTAGCCGTAGGGTTTCTAAACCCAACACCTACTATAAAGGTATTGTACAACTCTCTTATTTCAGAAACACCTAAAACCTCTACAGTATATTCATATAAAACACCGCCTTCAATTTGAGTATCATTGTATTCAAAAACATCCTTGCTAACACTACCAATAAGCTGGCTGAATCCCGAGCTACCCAATTCTCTTCTGTAGATATTAACTTTTTTGATTAAATCTTGATTGGCACCAAATTCCCACGCAATCTTTACTTTATCACTATAATATCCTTTAGAGACCTCAAAACCGTCTATAATAAAAGTAGGTGAAATATATAAAATACCAAAAGGAAAACCAACAGTAGGTTTAATTTTTCCATCATTAAAAGAAGTAGAAATCGCACTTCCTCCTACTTGCAATTGTATTTTTAAATTGTTGTCTGCAGACTTATAATCTGCAGCTGCGTTTCCTATAAAAACTTTGGGCTGACTTTGTTCTTGTGCATTGATACCATATGCCGCAAAGCACAAGCATAGAACTTGTAGTATTTTTTTCATAAAAGATATTTTAAAATGACTACAATTTTATAATATAAGTTACTCCGTAACTTACTGGGCGTGTTTCACCTCCCCCTGTATTGGCAATACTCCCGCTAGCTGAGTGATCATGAGCACCAGCTGCACTAATAGCATTAGCCCCTCCAGGAACAGATGCAAACGATTCATCATCCCCTGAACTATTACCTGCTAAGGTAGGCATATCACCAGACCCATTTGCTTGCGAGTCTAAGGGTAATTTCTCAATATTGTGACGATGATTTCCCACTGCATTAACGGTAACAGTAACCCCATGTCCGTGAGATTCAAATGAGTCATCTTGAAAACCTTTTAAACTAGGACCAGCATACGAAGCACTTCTAGGGTTTGTTCCTGTACCCCTTAAAAACATACCTAATAAATTCGGTGCACTACCACCCACCAAACTTCTTAAAGCGCTGTGCTCTGCATTATTTGGTAAAGCTTGACCTTCACAAAGCACCCAACCTGCTGGAGCAACTGTACCAATATAGGGCATAATAGCACCTGTAGGCACTCCGTCGTCCGCATTTGTCGCATTTGTCGCTAATGCTGCTTTTTTAGCAAAATGTGCATAAGGTGTATATTGAAGCGCTTGATTGTGAAATTCAATATTATTACCTCCATAAATTACAGAAATTTTTAATTTTAAATTTGCTATAGAAAAATCTACTGCGTTAAATGAATTGGTTACTGGATTACCAGTGCTTAAAATATGAGAAAAAACACCAAAATTATCTGTCCGTATAGACTGGTTTTCTGCGTATAATACAGTATTATCTGTTTTTGTAATACTAAATGTAAATGTTAAGTTAGTATCCGCTATTGCAGAGTTTGCATTATCTCTAGCGATTCCTTGAACGGAAATACCTTGCGAAAAAAGAATTGTAGAAAAAACAAGTGCAATAATTGTGATGTAAAATTGTTTCATTGTTTGAGGATTTAAAATGGTTTATGAAAGAAAAAAGTTTTGTCAAAAGTAGCTGGTTTTATTGGATATATAAGATATTAAATTTATCACCAAGAATATACAGTTATAAAATATGAAAGTATATGCGTATTAACAAGACTACGTTATTATAAATCTAATTTTTTAATTAATGTATTTAAGAAACAAACTAAAACATAAATAGCTACTAATACTTTTAAAAATTCGCTTCCTCACTCGTATGTAAATCTTTTTTTTAGGGCTTACAAGAATCCAAATTTAACTTGCTAAGAAATTTTACCTTGCAAATCGATAGGTAAACTTTACCAAAAAAGTATCGTTTGCTGGCGCTTCAAAAACTTGTTCAGATACACTATTTACTAAATCACTGGTAACATCTGCATTTCCTACAGAACCTCTAGACCATACTAAAAATAATTCAGAACCAGGAATATACTCCCATCTTGCAACTAAATTTGTTTGTAATTGTACAAAAGCAAAATCAGGATTTTCAAAACTGTAATCTGTTGCACCATCTATATTTTCATCAATTAAATAACGATCATTTTCAAAACTTATTTGAGCATCATTATAAACGGAAATTCTATCATTTATAGTTTCTCCAACAGGATTTATTACGTAGTTAAAATCGGTAAATTTACCTCTACCAATAAAGGGTTGTCCATAAAATTGTAATGAAATATCTGGTGTAAAACTATAATTTAAACGCAAAGTAGTTGTTAGGGTTTCATTTTGGATTCGCCCTAAAATATATCTTGCATCATTATTAAAAGAGGTTCCTCTTGCTTCAGGAATAAACTGAGTTCTATCAAATTCATTTTCATATTCAATATTAAAAGACATGCTAAATGAGTCTGATGGTTGATAATTTGTTCTGATTACAAAACGATCTCTACCTACAACATTTTCATCACTATCGTTATTGGAATATCCTAAAGTAAAACTAAATAACTTACTATTATCAGAACCTATAAAAATGTATTTAGAAGAAGTGTTTGGTCTTTGCCATCTTGGACCACCTCTCAAAAAGAAATTATCATAAAAATTAGTAATTAAACTATAACCAGCTTCAGACCACCAATTATTTATCCAACTAATTTCTCCAGCTACTTCGTAATTAATATTGTTTAAATTACCATCAAAATCGTACACAGAACCTTGCTCAAAACCTGCATTTATATTTCTGTAAACTTCGGTTGGAACTTGCCATAAATAATTAACATTCGTGTATTGAATCATTTCATCAGTTCTTCTTAAAAAACCAACATCATTCAATTCTAATTCTGGAGAACGCCAGATAAAACCTCCATTATATCGCCAATTTCCACCACCATTTTTACCAACCTCTACTCTTCCTCCTGTTCCAGTTAAAGAGGTTTTATTTTCATCAACAAAAATATGTGTTGCATCTACTCTTTGAAAGTTATGAC
>CAXBIR010000074.1:0-15693 GCA_963975825.1 uncultured Polaribacter sp. | reverse complement strand
TTTATAATTAGCATTTACCCAATTGCCAATTAATAAGTTGTTTTGATCTTCGATAATTTGATTGTTATTTTCACAAGAAATTATTGTAATTATAAAAAGTAAAGCGATAATTTTTTTCATTTCTTTATAAGTTTAGCTAAATATTTTAACCCTAATATTTAAAAATTAGATTTATAATTTGGGTTCTTTTCTTATAAGATGCAAAAAGTTCTAAAAGGTTGCGTCTATTAATCTTATTTTTGCAGAAGATATATGAAAGACAAGATTTTTAACATACAAAATACAGCAGAATTTACACAAGTTGCTTTAGAAGTTTTTAAACACCAATTTAAAAACAATAAAGTGTATAGATCTTTTTGCGATTTATTATATGTGCATCCTTCAGAAGTAAAAACTATTGAAGAAATTCCGTTTTTACCAATTCAGTTTTTTAAAAGTAGAGAAGTACTTTCTTCTCTAGAAGCAATAGCAGAAACCTTTACTAGTTCTGGTACAACAGGTAGTTTAACTAGTAAACATCATGTTACAGATATAACACTTTATAAAGAAAGTTATTTAAAAGGATTTGCTCATTTTTACGGAAACATAGAAGATTATACAGTTCTTGCATTATTGCCAAATTATTTAGAACGCAAAGGATCTTCTTTGGTTTTTATGGTAGATGATTTAATTAAGAAATCTAAAAAAATAGAAAGTGGTTTTTATTTAGATAATATTGAAGAATTAGCTAAAAAACTAATAGAATTAGATGAAAAAGGAGAAAAAACGCTGTTAATTGGAGTTTCTTTTGCCTTATTAGATTTAATAGAATTGAAACAATTCAACCTTAAAAACACCATAATTATGGAAACTGGAGGTATGAAAGGAAGACGAAAAGAGTTAATAAGAGAAGAATTACATGAAGTTCTAAAAGAAGGTTTTGGGGTTTCTGAAATTCATTCAGAATACGGAATGACAGAATTATTAAGTCAAGGTTATTCTAACGGAAATGGAGTTTTTGATACACCACCTTGGATGAAAATTTTAACAAGAGATACAGAAGACGCTTTAACTATTAATGAATTAGGAAAAAATGGTGGAATAAACGTTATAGATTTAGCTAACTACAATTCTTGTTCTTTTATAGCTACTCAAGATTTAGGAAAAGTACACAGAAATGAAACGTTTGAAATTATTGGTCGTTTCGATAATTCTGATATTAGAGGTTGTAATTTAATGGTTTTGTAAATTAATTAATAGACAAAATGAGATTTAAAATATTACAAGAATTTAAAGATTTTGCAGTAAAAGGTAACATGATAGACATTGCTATTGGTGTTATAATTGGTACTGCTTTTAACAAAGTAGTAAACATTTTAGTAAAAGAGGTTTTAATGCCTCCATTATCTTTTATGACTGATGGAGCTAATTGGGAAAATAGAAAAATTATTTTACGAGAAGCTATTTTAACTAACAACAAAACAACAACAGAAGAAATTGCCATTGGTTATGGTAAACTAATTGAAGCCGGAGTAGATTTTATGGTAATTGCTTTTACCGTTTTTGTAGTTGTAAAATTAATGAATTCATTAAAAAAGAAATCAGACGATCCTAAGAATGTAAAAGTTGTTACGCCTAAAAACATTGAATTAATGAATAAGACAAACGAACTTTTAGAAAAGCAAAACGAGTATTTATTAAAAGTTTTAAGTGAAAGAAAATAGTTTTTAATTTTGTGTTGTATACACGTTATGTCCCCAATTTGCTATAGATTGTATTACAGGCACAAGTGTTTTACCAAAATCTGTTAAAGAATATTCTACTTTTAAAGGAGGTTTAGAAGTGTAAACTTGCCTTTTAATAACACCATCTTCTTCTAGAGTTTTTAGTTGTAAGCTTAACGTTCTCTCTGTAACTGTAGGCATTTTTTTTCTTAACTCGTTATATCTAAGAGTTTCATTTATTAAGTGAAATATAATTACTGTTTTCCATTTTCCACCAATAATTCCCATTGTTAAACTAGCACAACAAGGGTATTCTTTACCGTTAAAACTTATAACTTTACTTACTTCTTCGTTTAAATGTTTCATAAATGTATACTATCATTTTCGACCGTTATTGCAAAGGTAAAAAACTATACTTAGTTTTGCAACTATAATTAATATAGTATAAAAATGAAAACACCAAATATTTCCAAAGAAGATATTCTTAACGCATTTAAATATAGACACGCAACAAAAGAGTTTGATGCAACTAAAACAGTGTCAGATCAAGACATTAATTTTATTTTAGAAACAGCCCATTTGTCGCCAAGTTCTTTTGGTTTTGAGCCATGGCATTTTATTGTTGTTCAAGATAAAGAATTAAGAGAGTTGCTAAAGCCAGTAGCTTGGGGTGCACCATTAAAGTTAGACACTGCAAGTCATTTTGTATTAGGTTTAAGTATGAAAGCACCAATGGTAAAACATGATGCAGCATATATTACTCATATGATGAAAGATGTAAAACAGTTGCCAGAAGATGTTATAGAAATGTATTCTAAATTCTACAGAGAATTTCAAGAACGTGATTTTGATTTAGATACAGATAAGAAATTATTTGATTGGTCTTCTAAGCAAACATATATTGCTCTGGGTAATATGATGACTGCAGCAGCTTTAACAGGTATAGATTCTTGCCCTATTGAAGGTTTTCATCAAGAAAAAGCAGAGGCTTTATTAAAAGAAAAGTTTGGTGTAGATACAGATAAATATGGATTATCTTTTATGGTAGCTTTTGGTTACAGAAAAGAAGAACCAGCTCATGGTAAATCTAGACGTAATTTCGAAGATATTGTAACTTGGAAATAATAAGCAATCCCCATTTCTTAAAAAAAATACGCTTAGAAGTTTAACTTCTAAGCGTATTTAATTTTAAAAACTATTGCAATCTAATTTAAAAAAATAGCTTTTTTAGGTTTTGTAAATTTAGAAGATTCTACTTTTTCTTTAGATATTTTAATGTCTTTAAAAACATTTTTATGTTTAACTGTGGTTGGTTTGTCATTTTTAAAATTGTAACCTGTAATAGATTTAGGTAGTATTAAACCATTCACATTTTGCCAATCGTTATAACGTCTAAAATGTAGTTCTTTTTTATCTATCCCTTCAACAAAAGAAACAGTATAACCAAGCCATTCCATTTTATACGTTTTTGAGTTAAAATATAAAATGTAACGATCTTCTGGTGTTTCACCAACACCTTTGTTATAAGTAATTTCTATACCTGGGTATGTTTTTCCATCAAAAATTAACGGATCTGTTTTTGCATAATTTATTCCATCATCAGATAAAATAAAAGGCATTGCATAAAAATAAAACATTAAATTATATTCGTAAATTGGGTTGTAACCTTTATACTTTTCTTCTGTTTTATTTAGTAGCCAAACTTGTTTACCATCAAAACCAATTGTTTTTTTAGAATTATCTAAAAGCGCTTCTCTACTGTTTAAATTTGTGGTAATAACTAGATCTTCATTTTCAGTTTCCATTGTAAAAATTAAAGATTTCATTTGTTTCCAAGCATCAAGTCCTCCATGAGCTTTAAAAATATTTTGTAAATCTTTAGGATATTCTTTTGAAGAAATAATAGTTTCAGTCTTTTCTAAATTACTAGATTTTGGAGCTTTTTTATTTTCTTTACAGGCAATTACAGAAAGAAATATAAGAGCAGAGAATATATAATTTTTCATGTTTATTTATTTTTTATCTGATTGATGTGACAAATTTATAAATAATTTTGCCATATCAAAGCAATTGCTTAGTTTTGTACTAGATTTATAGAATGGCTAGAAAAAAACAATATAACGAAGAAGAAGTAATTGAAAAAGCAATGGGGCTTTTTTGGCGAAATGGTTATGAAGCCACTTCTGTGCGTATGTTAGAAAAAGAAATGGGCATTAACCAGTTTTCTATTTATGCTAGTTTTAAAAATAAACAAGGTGTTTTCTTAGAGAGTATTAAGTTTTATAAAAAACAAATTAACTTAATTAAAGATAAGTTAAGGCAATCTAACAATGGTATTGTTGGTATTAAACAATATTTTTACGACTTTTTAGAGTTTTCTAAAGAAGGAGCTTTAAGAAAAGGGTGTTTGGTTACCAACTCTGTAAATGAAATTAAAGAAGATGTAGATGCTGTGGTAATGTTAGAGCTTAAAAAATTTGCAAATGAAGTTAGAGACTTATTTGTAAGTAATTTAAAACAAGACGACTTAAGAGATCAAGATACAATAGAAAATCAAGCAGATTTTTTGATGAATAATTTATTAGGCTTGTCAATAGCATCAAAAGTATTTAGTAAAAATCAATTAGATAATATTATAGAAGTTACATTTTTAAACCTGTAACCTTTTTTTTAAATCAAAACTAAGCGATTGCTTAGTAATAAAAACAAAAATTAATAACAAATTAAAAATTAAAATTATGACAACTTTAAAAGTTCACAACATTGAAAGCGCACCAGAAGAAAGCAAAGCTTTATTAGAAAAATCTCAAAAAGCTTACGGAATGATTCCTGGTTTACACGGAGTATTAGCTGCATCACCTCAAATTCTTGATGCATACCAACAATTACATGAATTGTTTGTAAACTCTTCATTTAATGATAATGAGTTAACTGTAGTATGGCAAACAATTAATGTAGAGCATTCTTGCCATTATTGTGTACCAGCACATACAGGAATCGCAAAAATGATGAAAGTAGATGATGCAATTATAGAAGCATTACGTAACGAAACACCTTTAGCAGATTCTAAATTAGAAGCATTACGTACAATGACTTTGTCTGTAGTTCGTAATCGTGGTAACGTTACTCAAGAAGAATTAAATGCATTTTATGCTGTTGGTTATGGTGAGCAACAAGTTTTAGACATTATTTTAGGAATGTCTCAAAAAGTAATTAGTAATTACACAAATCACATTGCTAATACACCTGTAGATGCTGCATTTGAAAAGTTTGCTTGGAAAAAACAATAATATTTTTTTCTAAATCAACAAAACAATAATTGTAAACCTTTCGTATTTTTTACGAAAGGTTTTACTAATTAAGAAAATATAAATTATGATAAAAGTATCAGTAATGTACCCTAACAGCAAAGATGTAGTCTTTAATTCAGACTATTATATTAATTCTCATTTACCAATGATTAAAAATGCTTTGGGAGATGCTTTAAAAGGATTAGAGTTAGATTTAGGAATAGGAAGTAGAATTCCTGGAGAACCTGCACCTTATGTTGCAATAGCTCATTTAAAATTTAACAATGTTGCTTCTTTTCAAGCTGCATTTGCACCTCATGCAGAAGTTTTTGCAGCAGATATAAAAAACTATAGTAATGTTGCAGGAGAGCTTCAAATAAGTGAAGTTGTGTAATTTTTTTTCAATTTACTCTAGTAAAGATCAAACATAAAAATACCTATAATATTAGTATATTTATATATAAAAATCACTTTCAAATGAGCAGTAAAATTAGACCTAAAGTATTATTTTTTGATGTAAATGAAACGCTTTTAGATCTTACCAAGATGAAGCAACAAGTAGGAGATGCTTTGGGTGGTAATCTAGAGCTTTTACCACTTTGGTTTACTACAATGCTACAATATTCTTTAGTTGTTTCTGCTAGCGGACGTTATGAACCTTTTGGACATATTGGTGCTGCTGCATTGCAAATGGTGGCTGCAAATAATAATATTATAATTTCAGAAGAAGAAGCACGTAAAGTTATTTTATCAGGTTTACGTGGTTTACCAGCTCATGAAGAAGTAAAAGAAGCGCTAATCTTATTAAAAGAGGCTGGTTATAAATTAGTTTCTTTAACAAACTCTTCTAATGAAGGCGTTAAAAAACAATTTGAGAGTGCTGGTTTAACTAATTATTTTGATGAAAGGTTAAGTATTGAAGATGTAGCAAAATTTAAACCATTTACAGATACTTACAATTGGGCCGCAAATAAATTAAATGTACAACCAAAAGAATGTATGTTAATTGCAGCACATGGTTGGGATGTTGCAGGTGCACTTTGGGCTGGTTGGCGAGCTGCTTTTGTAAGTAGACCAGGGCAACAAACTTTCCCCTTAGCTCCAAAAACTGAAATTGAAGAATCCGATTTAAAGAAAATAGCAAATATTCTTATAACTTATAAATAGTTATTTGAAAAAAACAGAAAATAAAATGAAAGAAAAGTTAAAAATAGATATCGTTTCAGATGTAGTTTGCCCTTGGTGTACAGTTGGTTACAAACGTCTAGAAAAAGCAATAACAGAACTAGGTTTACAAGATAAAGTAGAAATTGAGTGGCAACCTTTTGAGTTAAACCCTAATATGCCTGCAGAAGGACAGAATCTTAAAGAACATATTGCAGAGAAATATGGTTCTACAGATGCGCAACAAAATGAATCTAAACAAAGAATGATAGAAGCTGGTGAAGAACTAGGTTTTACTTTTAATTATTTTGATGAAATGCGCATGTCAAATACCTTTGATGCGCATGTTTTATTAGAATATGCAAAAGATTTTGGGAAACAAACAGAATTAAAAATGACATTAACAAAAGCTTTTTTTACAGATAAAAAAGATGTTTCTAAAAGAGAAATATTAAAGCAAGCCTTGTTAGATGTTGGTTTAAATGCTGATGAAGGTTTGGCTAAATTAGAAAATGAAGAAGTACGTAAAGAAGTAAGAAGTAAACAAGAATACTGGAAAAGTTTAGGTGTTAATTCTGTGCCAACCATTGTTTTTAATAGGAAAAGTGCTGTAACAGGTGCACAACCCGTAGCTACATTTAAGCAAGTCTTAAAAGAATTAGTAGCTGAATAATTTTTTGAATAAAAATCTTTTATCTCATAATAAATAGCTGTTTTATATACGTAAATAAAACAGCTATTTTTAGAATATCTTAACATTAGATTCGTTTTTCTATGTAATTTTTCTGAAAATCTATCGACAAAGAATAAAAATAGATTCAATGAAAAACTTAATTACAATTTTACTTTTAACAATATCTTCAACTTTTTTTGCACAAGAATACAATTTAAAAAAAGGCTATGTAGCAGAAGGATATGATGTTGTTGCATATTTTGGAAACAAAGTAGAAAAAGGAGACAAACAATTTACTACAGAATATGATGGTGTGAAGTTTAAGTTTTCATCAAAAGAAAATTTAGAAACGTTTAAAAAATCACCAAAAAAATACATTCCTGCTTATGGTGGTTATTGTGCTTATGCAATTGGTGCTAAAGGAGAAAGGGTTTCTGTAGATCCAAAAACTTATGAAATTAGAGATGGTAAGTTATATCTTTTTTATAATTCTTGGGGAACAAATACATTAGAATTATGGGAAGAAGAAGGTGCAGAAGAATTAAAATTAAAAGCAGACAAAAACTGGTTAAAGCTTAAAAAGCAATAGAAGAAACTGTAAGAAAGCAATCTCGGGGGAGTTTGTGAATGTATAGGAAAAGAAAAAGAGCGGACATAAGTCAGCTCTTTTTCTTTATTATATAATTATTTAAACTTATTCTACAACCAATAAATAATATGTTTTTTTACCACGTTGTAATAACACATATTTATTTGCTATTAAATCTTCTTTAGTAATTTTAAAATCGTCTTTTACCTTCTCTTTATTTACAGAAATTGCATTTTCTTTTAATGCTCTTCTAGCGTCTCCATTAGAACTTAAAAAGTTTGTTTTTGCTGCTAAAGCACCAATCATATCTAAACCTTCTTCTACATCTGCAATAGAAACTGTAGCTTGTGGTACGCCATCAAAAACATCTAAAAATGTTTGTTCGTCTAAAGATTTTAAATCTGAAGCAGTAGATTTTCCGAATAAAATGTTAGAAGCTTTTAAAGCGTTTTCATATGCTTCCTTACCATGTGTTAAGGTAGTAACTTCTTCGCCAAGTGTTTTCTGTAATAAACGTAAATGCGGATTTTCTTTATGTTCTGCAATTAAATTTTCTATAGTTTCTCTATCTAAAAAAGTAAACTTTTTAATAAAGTTTTCAGCATCCTCATCAGAAGAGTTTAACCAGTATTGGTAAAATTTATAAGGCGAAGTTCTATCTGCATTTAACCACACATTTCCACCTTCAGTTTTACCAAATTTTGTTCCATCTGCTTTTGTAACCAAAGGAACCGTAATTGCGTATGCTTTTCCTTGTGCTTTTCTTCTAATTAATTCTGTACCTGTGGTAATGTTCCCCCATTGGTCAGAACCTCCCATTTGAAGTCTACAGTTTTTTTCTTGATATAAATGATAAAAATCGTATCCTTGAAAAAGTTGGTAAGTAAATTCTGTAAAACTCATTCCAACAGAAGATTCAGAACTTAAACGTTTTTTCACAGAATCTTTAGCCATCATATAGTTTACAGTAATGTGTTTTCCTGTATCTCTAACAAAATCAATTAAAGAAATATCTTTCATCCAATCGTAATTGTTAACTAATTCAGCTTTATTCTCTGCAGTTGTATCAAAATCTAAAAAGCGTTCTAGATTTTCTCTAACACCCGCAATATTTTTTTCTAAAGTTGCTTCGTCTAATAAATTTCTTTCAGCAGATTTACCAGAAGGATCTCCAACCATACCAGTTGCTCCACCAATTAATGCAATAGGATTGTGACCTGCGTTTTGAAAATGTTTTAAAATAAAAATTTGAACCAAACTACCAATATGTAATGAGTCTGCCGTTGGATCGAAACCAATATAACCTGCAGTTTTATTTTCTAATAAATAATTTTCTGTATCTGGCATAATATCATGTAATAATCCACGCCAACGTAATTCTTCAACAAAGTTTGTCATTTTCATAAAATTAATCGAGTAGCAAATATACGTTTATCAACCAAAAAAACATAAATTCGTAGTATGATTTTAGTTACCGGAGGAACAGGTTTAGTTGGCGCACATTTATTGTATCATTTAGTTAAAAATGATGAAAAAATACGTGCTATTTATCGTTCTGAAGAAAAGATAAAAGCAGTAGAAAAAGTTTTTTCTTATTATACAGAAGACACTTCTTTAGTTTCTAAAATAGAATGGTTTAAAGCAGATATTACAGAGGTGCCTGCTATGATTCCTGCTTTTGTTGGTATAGAAAAAGTTTACCATTGTGCAGCTTTTATTTCTTTTAATCCTAGAGATTATAGAGAAATGAGAAAAGTAAACATACATGGTACTGCAATTATTGTAAATCTTTCTATTGATGCAAAAATTAAAAAATTATGTTTTGTAGGTTCTATTGCATCTGTTGGAGATGCTATAAATGGAAAATTAATTACAGAAGAAAATGAATGGAATAAAGAATTAAATAATAGTGGTTACTCTATAACTAAATTTGGAGGAGAAATGGAAGTTTGGCGTGCTAGCCAAGAAGAAGTAGACGTTGTAATTGTAAACCCTGGTGTAATTTTAGGAGCTGGTTTTTGGTTTGCAGGTTCAGGAAAATTATTTAGTAAGGTTTACAACGGCTTAAAATATTATACAGAAGGAATTACCGGTTTTGTTGGTGTAAAAGATGTTGTAAAAGCAATGATTTTATTAATGAATTCTGATGTGAAAAATGAACGTTTCATTTTAGTTTCAGAAAATAGAACTTATAAAGATATTCTGTTTTTAATTGCAGATTCTTTTGGTGTAAAGAAAGCTTCTAAAAAGATAAAAATATGGCAAACTGCTATTTTTTGGCGTGTATCTTCAATACTTTCTTTTTTTACAAATAAAGAACCTTTGTTAAGCAAGTATTCTGCAAAAAGTGCACATGAAATTTCTAAATATTCTTCAGAAAAAATAGAAAAAACTTTAGATTTTAAATTCGAAAAAATAGCAAATGTTATAAAAGATGTTTGTAATAATTATAAAGAATAGCAGTTTATTCTCTAGTAATTACTTCATCAATTATTTTTTTACCAACCTTTAAAGTATCTAGTTTTTTTATAGTTTTTAAACTATCTAATTTTTTTTGATTGTTTCTAACTCTATCTGTAGAATCTTTTCTAATAGAATCTATTCTTGTTTGCATTTTTTTAAATACATCATTTCTAGATTCTAAGTTTGTTTTAGCATCTTCTAAAATTTCTAGATATAAATCTATTTTAGAAATGTAATAATAGTTACTTGCATAGAAACGTGTACTATCTATTTTAAACTTTTCATAAACAAAAGGCATGTAATTAATGTTCTTTTGTTGGCTCTTGTTTTTAATAAACTTAGCACTAGAAGCAATCATCATTTCTTGTAACAAAAGACTCATTGTATCTCTAGGAATTAAGTCTTTTGGTTTTTCGAAAATAGTATTACTTGTGCAAGAAACTAAAAAGATAAAAATAAATAAGTAGCTAATTTTTTTCATTTTATCTATTAAAAGTAATTCTTTTTCCTTTTATCTCGTCATTAAAAACACCGTTGTTATACATTAAGTTACCATTTACAAAAGTATGAGTTATTGTAGATGAGAAAGTAGTTCCTTCAAAAGGAGACCAACCACATTTGTATAAAATATTGTCTTTAGAAACTGTTTGAGGTTTGTTTGTATCTATTAAAACTAAATCTGCAAAATAACCTTCTTTTATAAAGCCACGTTTTTCTATTTGAAACAATTTTGCAGGATTATGACTCATTTTTTCCACAGCTTTTTCAATAGGAATTACTCCTTCTTTAACTTTTTCTAATAAGGCAATAACTGCATGTTGTACTAATGGCCCACCACTTGGAGCTTTTAAATAAGAATTAGTTTTCTCTTCTAAAGTATGAGGTGCATGGTCTGTTGCTAAAACATCTATTCTGTCGTCTAACAACGCTTCCCATAAACCTAATCTATCTTTTTCTGTTTTAACTGCAGGATTCCACTTAATATGTGTCCCTTTTTCCTCATAATCTTTATCTGAAAACCATAAATGATGAATACAAACTTCTGCTGTAATTTGTTTTTCTTCTAACGGAATATCGTTTCTAAAAAGTTCGGTTTCTTTAGCTGTAGAAAGGTGAAAAATATGCAATCTTGCTCCTGTTTTTTTAGCTAATTCTATTGCTTTAGAAGAAGATAAGTAACAAGCTTCTTCACTTCTAATAATTGGGTGATATTTTACAGGAATATCATCGCCATATTTAGCTTTAAATTCTTCTGTGTTTTTTCTAATTGTAGCTTCGTCTTCACAATGTACAGAAATAATCATTTTAGTAGAAGAGAAAATTTTCTCTAAAACAGCTTCATTATCTACCAACATGTTTCCTGTAGAAGAACCTAAAAATAATTTAATTCCGGCTACTTTTTTAGGATCTGTTTTTAATAATTCTTCTAAATTATCGTTTGTTCCGCCAAACATAAAAGAATAGTTTGCGTAAGAATCGTTGGCCGCAATTGTAAATTTATCTTCTAATAATTCTTGAGTAGTTGCTTGAGGAACTGTATTTGGCATTTCAATAAAAGTAGTAATTCCACCAGCAATTGCAGCTCTACTTTCTGTAGCAATATTAGCTTTGTGTGTTAAACCAGGTTCTCTAAAATGTACTTGGTCATCTATAAAACCAGGAATTAGATATTTACCTTCAGCATCTATAACGTTAACATTTTCTGTTGCTTTTATTTCTGTTGAAATTTCTTTAATTATTTCATTTTCAATAAGAACATCACCTTTAAAAGTGTTGTTTTCATTTACTATTGTTGCGTTTTTTATTAAAGTTGCTTTTGCCATTTTCTTATTAAATATCTATTCTCATGTTAACTAAACTCTTTGTAAAACCAAAGCGTTTATAAGATTTTATTGCAGATGGGTTATTGCTATACACATCTAATCTTAGTTCTTTTAAATCTTTTTCTTTTGCCCATTTTTTTAAAGATTCTAGAATTAAATTACTAATTCTTTTACCTCTAAAAGTAGGTTTTACAAATATAAAACCAATATAACCGTGTTTAGAATTTTTGTGGTATTTTTTTGAATCTACTATTTTTAAATAACCACAGCCCACTAGCTCTTCATTAGAAACTGCAACTACAAAATGTATGTTTTCTGAAGTAATTAATTCAGGAATATTGTAATAAAATAATTTTCCTTCACCTAAAAAAGGATCTAAAGGTTTTTCTGCTTCTATTAAACCTTGCTCAAATTCTAGAAGAGTTTCTATATCTTTTAAATTGGCTGTTCTAATAGAAGTTGTATTCATAAATTTTATTTAGGTAAACCTTTTAGTTTCATTTTTATAACTCCAAATAAAGCTTCGGAAACAATGTTTCCACTCATTTTAGAAGTTCCTAAATCTCTATCTGTAAAAACTACTGAAACTTCTTTTATATTAAATTTATGTTTCCATGCTTTAAATTTCATTTCAATTTGAAAAGCATAACCAACAAACTTAATTTTATCTAAATTTATGGTTTCTAAGACGGTACGTTTCCAGCAAACAAAACCAGCAGTAGTATCAAAAACAGGAATTCTAGTAATTAAACGAACGTATTTTGAAGCAAAATAGGAAAGTAATAAACGCTTCATGTCCCAGTTAATAACGTTAACTTTTTTATTTACATATCTAGAACCCACAGAAACATCTCCATCATTATTTGCACAAGCATCGTATAAACGCACTAAATCTTTAGGATTGTGAGAAAAATCGGCATCCATTTCTATGATATAATCATATTTTTTAGCCAAAGCCCATTTAAAACCATGAATATAGGCAGTTCCTAAACCATTTTTGCCCTTTCTTTTTTCTATAAAAAGTTGGTTAGGAAATTCAGTAATTAAATTTTCTACAATTGTTGCAGTTCCATCAGGAGAATTATCATCTACAACTAAAATATGAAATATTTTTTTTTGATTAAAAACAGCTCTTATTATGGCTTCTATGTTTTCTTTTTCGTTGTAAGTAGGAATGATAACTAGACTATCTGACATAAATGAAATTTCATGTGGTAAGAATACAAATATACATTATTTAATTACTAATTTTGTGTTAATCTTATTAAAGAAAAAAAAGTGCAAGCACTAGAAAAAATAGCGTTAAATACAAATTGGATTCCGATGGTTTTGGTGTTCTTATTTGCCATTATTGCTGTCTTAAAAGTTATAGATTCAGAAAAACTAAAAGGTTATGTTTTTGCATTATTTAATAAAGGTTTTATAGAAGATGAGGTAGAAGACGATACTTCTTTTTTTAATTCTTTTTATAGTTTATTATTTGTTTTTTCTTCTACTGTTTTAGCACTTGTAATTTGTTTACTTGTTTCTGAAAGAAGTGATAAGTTTTTGTTTAATTTTTCTACTTTTATATCTACTCTAGGGCTTGTTTTTAGCTACTTTGTAATTAAAAATTTTATTGAAGTTGCGCTTACAAGACTCTTTTTTATAAGAAAACAGGTTCGTTATTTTATAGTTTCTAAAATTAGCTACCTTTATTCAATCAGTTTTTTTCTGTTAATTCTCTTTATTCTCTTTCAATTTAGTCCTTTAGATACTTCATCTTTTATATATTTTAGTGCAGGTTTATTTTTGTTAAGATTTGTTTTTCATGTGAGGAATAACAAAAACCTGATTTTTAGCGAGTTGTTTTATTTTATTTTGTACATTTGCGCCTTCGAAATAGCACCGCTATTAACACTGTTTAAATTGATGCTTTAAACATAAAATATTAAGCTTATGAAAGTGAAAACGATTTTAGTATCACAACCCGCACCTAAGACAGAAACTTCTCCTTATTTTGATTTGTCTGACAAGCAAAAAGTAAAGATTGACTTTAGATCTTTTATTCATGTTGAAGGAATTTCAGTAAAAGAAATTAGAAATCAAAAAATTGATTTTAAAAACTTTTCTGCCATTATTTTAACAAGTAGAAATGCTGTAGATTATTTCTTTAAAGTTGCCGAAGAAATGCGTTTTAAAGTGCCAGATGACATGAAGTACTTCTGTCAGTCTGAGGCTGTTGCTTATTACTTACAAAAATACGTTGTTTATAGAAAACGTAAAATATATGTTGGTAATAGAACTTTTCCAGATTTAATTAAATTAATTAAGAAGCACAAGACAGAGAGTTTCTTATTGCCTTCTTCAGATAAATTAAAACCTTTAGTTCCAGAAGAATTAGATAAGGTTGGTGTAAAATGGACGCGTTTAGATTTGTACAGAACAGTTGTAAGCGATTTGTCTGACTTAGAAGATGTGTTTTATGATGTTTTAGTGTTTTTTAGCCCTTCAGGTATAGAATCATTATTACAGAATTTCCCAGATTTTAAACAAAACAACACAAGAATTGCTGCTTTTGGTAATTCTACCGTAAAAGCTGTAACAGAAGCTGGTTTTAAGTGCGATATTGAAGCACCATCTCCAGAAACACCTTCTATGACAATGGCTTTAGATAAGTATATTAAAAGTGTAAATAAGAAGTAAAATTTCTTAAAACTTTATAAATCATAAAAAAAACCAAGCAAAGTTGCTTGGTTTTTTTATGATTTATTTTTTGTTATAATTTTTTACTCTTTTAAAGTAACTGTCCTTTCAACACTATTAAAAGGTCCAGGAATTAAATTTCCTTCAATATCTATTAGTTCTAATTTTATAGAAACTTCTCCTTTTGGTAAACCTTTAATAACTTGTGGTGTCCATTCTGTTATTATAAACTTTTTGTTATTAATAGTTGCACGAACTTTATTACCATTTTCTGAAAGTTTTGTATTTAAAACGAAAAAATCTAGTAATAAATTCTCAGTATCTTTTCCTGTATATTCTCCTTTTGGACGACTATAAATAAGTGTTGGTGTGTCTATGTCTAAATTTTTATCGTCTTTAGTGTCTTTTCCAACAATTACTTTTTTAACTACTACAGAATTTTCGTTTTTAACAGATTCATGATAAGATCTACTTAAAAATGCAACCAAATGATGTACTCCATTAGGCATGTCTTTTTTAAATTCAGACTCATAATGAGCAGAATATGGTTCATTATTCAAAATAAAATGAATATGTTGCCCTTTTCCAGAATTTGCTAAAAGTGCTGTGTTTTTACTTTGTGTTATTGCGCCTAATTCGTAATTATTTACTTCAAAATTAAAAGCTGTTTCACCAACAGTTTTAATTTCTGTATTACTTGGTGCTATCATTTTAAGTGAAGCTGTAGCGTATTCTGGTGAGTTTTCTAATTTTTCTAAGGTAATGTTTGTGCTTTTTTCTGAAGTATCCTTAGTTTTTTCTTCTTTCGTTTCTTTACAGCCTACAAGTGTTATTAAGGTTAAACTGATAATACTTAATATTCTTAATTTCATCTCTATTGTTTTAAGTTAATGACATTTAGTTATAAAGTTCAAATATCAAAACTTTTTAAGATTAATAGTATAACAATAACATTACATATGAACTCTATTAGAAAAAAAGAAATGATTTTCTTAACAAAAATTAAGCAAACAAAGTAGCAAAAGCTTCTTCAATTTTACCTACTAAAACCAACCTAATTCCATGGTTTTTAGATGAAATTTTATTGTATTTAGAAGCAACTAAAGTTTTGTAACCTAATTTTTCTGCCTCGGTAATTCTTTGGTCTATTTTAGAAACAGGTCTTATTTCTCCTGCCAAACCAACTTCTGCAGCAAAACATACATTTGGATTAATTGCCACATCTTGATTAGAAGACAGAATTGCAGCAACAACCGCTAAATCTATTGCAGGATCATCTACATTTATTCCTCCTGTAATATTT
>CAXBIR010000073.1:0-16635 GCA_963975825.1 uncultured Polaribacter sp. | reverse complement strand
CCTCTCATGTTGGGTATACGTAAATCTTTCTCTTCTACAATACCTTTTTGCCCACCAACTACTAATGGTAAAGCTGTAGATAAAGTCTCTGTTCCTCCATCAATTTCTCTCTTTGCAGTAACATTTGTACCATCAACGTCCATTTCTACACAACCGTTTACAAAGTTAAAATCTACTAAAGAAGCTAACATTCCAGGAACCATTTGTCCGTTATAATCTGCAGATTCTTTTCCAGCTAAAACTAAATCATAAGCTCCGTTTTTTACAACAGCAGCTAATTCTTTAGCAACTAAAAAACCATCTGTTGGATCTACATTTACTCTAATAGCGTCATCTGCACCAATTGCCAAAGCTTTTCTTAAAGTTGGTTCTGTTTCTGCACCACCAACATTTACAACTGTTACAGAAGCACCTTGTTTCTCTTTAAACCACATTGCTCTAGTAAGGCAAAATTCATCATAAGGATTAATTACAAACTGCACTCCGTTTTTATCAAACTCAGCATCATTATTTGTAAAATTAATTTTTGAAGTGGTATCAGGTACATGACTAATACAAACTAATATTTTCATAAATTATAATTTTATATTCTTTTCTTGTTGACGAAATTACGGCTTTTTTTTAAATTTACTATGCATGCATAGTAAATTTTTTTATTTATTTAACAATTTCAACTGAATTGCCATTTTGATTTTTAAAGTTTTCTAAAAAAAACATCCATATAAATGGCAATATCATAGATAAATAAGAAATATCGAATAAGTTACCATAAATATTATCATAAAAACTTTCTTCTACGCAGTTTATAAAAAAAGTAAGAAACATTAAACTAGCTAAAATATAAGTTGAAAATAAAAAAACATCACTACTCTTTCTTACTTTAAATGAAATCAGAAAAGGTAAAATTAAAGATGTAATTATTAATCCTTTGGGGGCATATCTTGTTTGATGATTAAAAGGATTATTTTCTCTTATAAATTCTAAACTTGGTAAATCTATGAAAACCGGTAGCGAAATAAGTATTAGAAAAACTGCGAAAAGGCAAAAGAATAATATTTTATTTTTAAGGGAAATCTTTAGAAAACTAGAAAATAAAAAAATGGTTAAAGGAATAGCTACAATACCTCTAGTTAAGACAAAGAGTGCTGTAATTAAAGCCAACAAACCTTTATTCTTAAACAGATTATTTTTAAATTTCTGTTGCCAAATAGAAATAAAAACAAGTAGTAATAGACAATTACTCATTAAATCGCTTTTTACAACAACTTCCCAAAAATAAGAAGGCGCACAAATAATTAATAAAAATATAAAAACCTTTTGGCTGTTTTTAATTTTTGAAAAAATAATAAATATTGAGAAAAACAAAAAAGTAAACGGTTGTAAAAAGCCTAAATCTCCTAATAAATAAAAAGGTAAACCAATATAAAATAACCCTGGTAAATTAGAGGTTGTATTTCCTAAATGATCTAAAACAGCATAAGGATATTTGCCTTCTAAAATACTGCTAATTAAAACTTCTAAAGCAGACCATCTATCAACATTTAAACTTTCTCCATCTATTTTAAGATTGATAAACATCAACAAAATAAAAAAAACTAAAGAGAAAATTAACAAGTAAAGTTTCATCTTTTTTGTATTATTTAAAAAGATTATAACTTTTTTATGAAGATAAAAAACAGAAATAATAAAACCATTATAGGTTAGTAATAAAAAATAACTTGGCAGCATTTCTATCCTTTCAGAGTACTTTAAAACAAAAATTGAATTAATAATTAAATAAACTAATAAAAACAATTTTCGATTACTAACAAAACTAGGAAACGTGTTCAAATTTTAAACTTCTTCTATTTTGATATAAAAGTACATTTTTTTTACTCATAAATTCCTTACTTTTGCGTATCAAAAACAAACAATAATTTAGATTCAATGAAAACAGTTCAATTCAGAGAGGCAATTTGTGAAGCCATGAGTGAAGAAATGCGCAGAGATGAAAGCATTTATTTAATGGGTGAGGAAGTTGCAGAATACAATGGAGCTTATAAAGCTAGTAAAGGAATGTTAGACGAGTTTGGTGCAAAAAGAGTTATAGATACTCCTATTGCTGAACTTGGTTTTGCAGGTATAGCAATTGGTTCTGCCATGAATGGTAATAGACCTATTGTAGAATATATGACCTTCAATTTTTCTTTGGTTGGAATTGATCAAATTATAAACAACGCAGCAAAAATTAGACAAATGTCTGGTGGCCAATTCAATTGCCCTATTGTTTTTAGAGGGCCAACAGCTTCTGCTGGTCAATTAGGAGCAACACACTCACAAGCTTTTGAAAACTGGTTTGCAAACACACCTGGTTTAAAAGTTATTGTACCATCTAACCCATACGATGCTAAAGGTTTATTAAAAGCCGCTATTAGAGATGATGATCCAGTAATTTTTATGGAATCTGAACAAATGTATGGTGATAAAATGGAAATTCCTGAAGGAGAATACATTATACCAATTGGTGTTGCAGATATTAAAAGAGAAGGTACAGATGTAACAATTGTTTCTTTTGGTAAAATTATTAAAGAAGCTTATAAAGCTGCAGACGAATTAGCAAAAGAAAATATTTCTGTTGAGATTATAGATTTAAGAACAGTAAGACCAATGGATCATGCTGCTATTTTAACTTCTGTAAAGAAAACAAATAGATTGGTAATTTTAGAAGAAGCGTGGCCATTTGCTAGTGTTTCTACAGAAATTACTTATAGAGTGCAACAAGAAGCATTTGATTATTTAGATGCTCCTATTAAAAGAATTACAACAGCAGATACACCTGCACCATATTCTCCAGTATTGTTCGAGAAGTGGCTTCCTAATTCTAATGATGTTGTAAAAGCCGTAAAAGAAGTAATGTATTTATAATACATTATTAATAATATTTAGCTAAAATCCTTTTTCCTTTTTGCGGAAAAAGGATTTTTATCGTTTAATAGATATTATATTAATCGAAAACCATTGCGTAAATACCCTGTAAATTGTGTTGAAAAACTTAATAGATTTACTATTTTTGTACCAAGTTTAAAAGATAAATAAGAAATTTATGAGTCCAGAAGATAAAAAAACTTTCGATGTTTTAATTGAAATTCCAAAAGGAAGTAGAAATAAATATGAGTACGATTTTGATTTGAATAAAATTCGTTTTGACAGAATGTTATTCTCTTCTATGATGTATCCTGCAGATTATGGTTTTGTTCCAGAAACTTTAGCTTTAGATGATGATCCATTAGATGTTTTAGTCTTAGGACACGAACCAACTTTCCCTATGTGTGTTATTGAAGTAAAACCTATTGGTGTATTTCATATGACAGATGAAAAAGGGCCAGATGAAAAAATTATTTGCGTACCTATTTCAGATCCTATCTGGAATAATAAAAATGATATTTCAGATTTAAATCCTCATAGATTAAAAGAAATAGAACATTTCTTTAAAGTTTATAAAGATTTAGAAAAGAAAAAAGTTGATGTTGGTGGTTGGGGAGATGCTGAAGAAGCATACAAAATATTTGCAGAATCTGTAAAAAGATACCAAGAAAGCGATTACAAAAAAGTAGATCAATTTAAAATATAATCTTACTTTCAAGTAAAAATTAAAAACTCTTTAAGAATCTTCTTAAAGAGTTTTTTTTTGCAATCAATTAAAATAATTATAAAACATATAATTTCTAGAAAAATCACTTTAATACCCCATCTCTAAAATTATTATATAATTCATAATTTTAAGTCTATAAAATGTGAATATTAAAATATTTTTTACTTTAAATTGAATTTATTACATTTACGATCATTTTAAAATAATATATAATATATGGAGTCATTAATGATTTGGATGCCAATTGCAATGGCAGTATTAGGTTTAATCTATATGTGGATTAAAAAATCTTGGGTAATGAAGCAAGATGCAGGAGATGGTAAAATGAAAGAAATTTCAGATTACATCTACGAAGGTGCACTGGCTTTTTTAAGTGCAGAATATAAACTATTAGCAATATTTGTTGTTATTGTAAGTATTGCCTTAGCTGCAGTTTCTTTTATTGTACCTACAACTCATATTTTAATTGTAGTAGCCTTTATTTTTGGTGCTGTATTTTCTGCTTTCGCTGGAAACATAGGAATGAAAATTGCAACAAAAACAAATGTTAGAACAACACAAGCTGCAAAAACAAGTTTACCAAATGCTTTAAAAGTATCTTTTGGTGGCGGAACAGTAATGGGACTTGGTGTTGCTGGCTTAGCAGTTCTTGGCTTAACAGCATTCTTTATTATTTTCTATCAAAAATTTATGGGAGGCGTTTGGACTTCTACAGAAGACATGACTATAGTTTTAGAAACTTTAGCAGGTTTTTCTTTAGGAGCAGAATCTATTGCACTTTTTGCTAGAGTTGGTGGAGGAATCTATACAAAAGCAGCAGATGTTGGTGCAGATTTAGTTGGTAAAGTAGAAGCTGGTATTCCAGAAGACGACCCAAGAAACCCTGCTACAATTGCAGACAATGTTGGTGATAATGTTGGTGATGTTGCTGGTATGGGCGCAGATTTATTTGGCTCTTATGTAGCTACAGTTTTAGCTGCAATGGTTTTAGGAAACTATGTTATTAAAGATATGGGAGGAAGCATTTCTGATGCTTTTGGAGGAATTGGACCTATTTTATTACCTATGGCAATTGCTGGTGTTGGAATTATAATTTCTATAATTGGTACAATGTTGGTAAAAATAAATGACAATAATGCAAAAGAATCTCAAGTAATGGGCGCATTAAATAAAGGAAACTGGACTTCTATAGTTTTAGTTGGCCTTTCTTGTTTTGGGTTAGTTACTTGGATGCTGCCAGAAACAATGCAAATGGAATTTTTTGGTGAAGGTGTTCAAGAAATTTCTTCTATGAGAGTTTTCTATGCAACTTTAGTTGGCTTAGTTGTTGGCGCAGTAATATCATCTGTAACAGAATATTATACCGGTTTAGGAAAGTCTCCAATATTAAAAATAGTACAACAATCTTCTACAGGAGCAGGAACAAACATTATTGCAGGTTTAGCAACAGGTATGATTTCTACTTTTCCATCAGTATTATTATTTGCTGGTGCAATTTGGGCTTCGTATGCTTTTGCTGGTTTTTATGGTGTGGCTTTAGCAGCTTCTGCTATGATGGCTACCACAGCAATGCAACTAGCAATTGATGCTTTTGGACCAATTTCTGACAATGCTGGTGGTATTGCAGAAATGAGTGAACAAGATCCAATTGTAAGAGAACGTACAGATATTTTAGATTCTGTTGGTAATACTACTGCAGCAACTGGTAAAGGTTTTGCTATTGCTTCTGCTGCATTAACATCTTTAGCTTTATTTGCTGCATATGTAACTTTTACAGGAATTGACGGAATAAACATTTTTAAAGCACCCGTTTTAGCAATGTTATTTGTTGGTGGAATGGTACCTGTTGTTTTTTCTGCTTTAGCAATGAATGCTGTTGGTAAAGCTGCCATGGAAATGGTACAAGAAGTTAGAAGACAATTTAGAGATATTCCTGGAATTATGGAAGGAACTGGAAAACCAGAATACGACAAATGTGTAGCTATTTCTACAAAAGCATCTTTAAGAGAAATGATGTTACCAGGGTTATTAACCATTGGTTTTCCTTTAATTATTGCTTTTGTTCCATTACTGTTTGGAATGGAAAAATTAGCTGTAGCAGAAATGTTAGGTGGTTATATGGCTGGTGTTACTGTTTCTGGTGTTCTTTGGGCAATTTTTCAGAATAATGCAGGTGGAGCTTGGGATAATGCAAAAAAATCTTTTGAAGCTGGTGTAGAAATAGATGGTGAAATGACTTATAAAGGTTCTGATGCGCATAAAGCTGCAGTAACTGGAGATACTGTTGGAGATCCTTTTAAAGATACTTCTGGCCCATCAATGAATATTTTAATTAAACTTACTTGTTTAATTGGTTTAGTAATTGCACCTATTTTAGGAGGTCATTCATTAGAACAACCAACAGGAAATGAAATTAAAAAGGAAGTAAAAGTAAATATTAAACAAACTTCAAATGATTTAGCAGAAGCAACAATAATTACTTCTGAAACTAAAAATGGAAAAACAGAAGATACTGAAGCTGATAAAAGTGGTACAATTGTTTCTGTAAATGTTGAAAAATATAAAAAGGAATAAATTTATTTATTACAATTTTAAAAAGCATCCTTCTGAAATTTCAGAAATGGATGCTTTTTTTTTGATATTTTTACAGTTATAAAATCAAAGAAATGTCATTATTTAAAAAAGATCCTTTACAAATTATAGTGTTTCAAAGTTATGGAAAAAACAACCATTTTTATGTTAGAGGAAGAGCTTTGGAAGATGAAAATATCAATTTAGAAAGGAAGAATATTTTTAGTTTATTTATTAATTCTTGGAAACGTTTTGAAAGTGACGAAATTAAAGATACTTCTCTAACAATAACACTTCCTAATAATTATAAAATTGAAACTATTACTGATAATAATGGCTATTTCGTTGTAGAAGAAAACATTGAAAACCTATCTAGCTTAACCAATAGTGAAGGTTGGTTAAATTTTGAAATATCTTACACCAACAACAATCTAAAAAGACAAATAAATAATAAAAATAGATTTCCTGGTGAATTATTAATTCCTTCTGAAAAAGTTGAATTTGGTATTGCTAGTGATATTGATGATACTATTTTACACACTGGCGTTATTTCTAAATTAAAATGGCGATTGGTAATTAATACTTTCTTTGTATCTCCTTTTAAAAGAAAAGCTTTAGTTGGCGCATCAGATTTTTATAAATTACTTCATTTAGGAAAATCTGGTAAAAATGCAAATCCTATTTTTTATGTAAGTCATAGCCCTTGGAATTTATATAGATATCTAGAGTCTTTTTTAAAAAAGAATAATTTCCCTAAAGGAGCTATTTTACTTCGAAGCACAGGAGACATGTTTCAAAAGAAAACTGCAAACCAAAAACCTCAAAAACAAAAAGAAATTATAAATATTTTAAACACATACCCTAAATTACAGCTAATTTTAATTGGTGATGCTGGTGAACATGATGCCGATATTTATATAGAAATTGCTAAAAGCTTTCCTAAAAGAATTAAAGCAATTTATCTGAGAAGTGTTTTACATACTAAGAAAATGAAAAGAATTGAAAAGCTTATTGAGAATTATTCTGACACAGAATTTCTAATTGTACACTCTTCTAAAGAAGCAATTAAGCATGCTAAAAAACATAATTTTATTGCATAAAAAAACTACCTAAATAAAATTTAGGTAGTTTTCTTTATATTTTTTTGTAGTGATAAATTTACTTTTTTACACCACTTCTAATTATTGATAAAACAAATAGCACTAAGAATACAAAGAATAAAATTTTAGCAATTCCTGCAGATGCTCCTGCTATTCCTCCGAATCCTAATACTCCTGCTATTAATGCGATTATTACAAATGTGATTGTCCAACGTAACATATTTTTAAAGTTTTTAATGGTTAATATTTAAAATAGATATCTCTATTTCCTTCTCTACAAATTTAATTGATTTACAAGTCTTTACTTAACTCTAATAAATTCATTATTAACTCAAATAGTAGGTGAAAAATAATTCACAAAAAAAAAGATGCTTCTCAGCATCTTTTTAAAGTTCTAACTAATTATACTATTATTGAATCTCTTCTAAAGACTTAATTTTATAAATCCCATTTTCAATTATACTTTTTTGTGACTCTAAAATACTTTTTGTGCTTGATGGTAAACTAACTTCTCCTAAAACATCAACATATTCTTCTACTGATGCTTTTTCTCCTCTTAACGCTTCTTCTAACATAGACTCTTCATCATTTAATGAGAATAAAGATTTAACATCCATCCAAGCTCTATGAGCAGTTCCTGTAATGCTTCCTCCTTTGTCTATTTCTTGGTTAAAAGCTTTAATTTCTTTCTTTAACTCGTTTCCAAACGCATATCTTTCTTCAGACTTTGTTTTAAAATAATTTTTTAAAGGTGCACTTTCTATATTTTCTGCTGCTTTTTTAAAACCTTTTTCTGCATCGTAAGTTTTCTCTAAAAGAGCATTTAATTTATTTCCAACTTCTTGTGTGTAAGTATTCATTTTATTTTAATTTTAATGAACGCTCGTTTCGTTTTAAGATGCCAAACGCTTTACATCTATTGTTTGATACAAAGGTAATTTGGAAGTAGGTATGATATTAATTCAAATAATTCAATCATTAACTCAATTCAAAAAAAATAAAGAAACTACTTTTCGATTCATATAATTTAAAAAATAAAAAAACCTCAATGTTTACACATTGAGGTTCATAATCAACCAACCGATTACTCTATTATTATAAAAATAACAGAATAATATTTTTTATTGTTTACTTAAAAATTTTCTTAATAAACATTAATGCTCCATATTTACTTAAAAATTTTGCTGCACTGCTTACAATAGTTAAAGGTTTTAAGCTTTCTTCAAAATCTCCTTTTACAATTTTTAATTCTTCTAAAGCAATTTCTTTTTCTAAAGATAATTGCTTTAAATCTCTATCTATCTCATCAAAACTTTGATATATTTTCATAGCTAATGTTTTAGTTCTGTTAGTTAATTAAAAAATATTTCTGACATTTTAGTAATTACTTTTTTATCAAAATATTTTCTAAATAAATATAATAATAGAGAAATAAATAATATAAATCCTCCTACAGATAAATAACCTAAAGCAGCATTATCTAGATAATCTCCAATAGCGATTGCCAGAGATACTGTTAAAAATATAAATCCTAAAAAAGCAAGACTTCCAATAACCAAAAGTTTCACAATCATACCAAATGTTAAGGCAGATAATTGAAAAACTTTTAATTTTGTATGTTCATAGGTTTTAGTAATAAACTCTTTACCAGCGTCTGTTCCTTTATCGGCAGAATTACTTAAATTATTAAATATACTCATCTATTAGGCAGATTTTTGTAATTTTTTATTTTTCTCTTTCAGTTCTTTTAGCTTTTTTTCTAAAGTTGTAATTACATCTTCTGCTTTATGACTTACATTAGAAACCACATTTTCTAACTGTGTATCTAGGCTTTCTCTCTTATCTGTAACGGTAGAAGAAACTTGAGTTTTAATTTCAGATGCTCTTTCTGCCATCTTGTCTTTTGCGGCTAATGCTTCCTCAGAAATTCTTCTTCTTGTCTCCTCACCTTTGTCTGGTGCAAATAAAATTCCTAAAGTGGCTCCAATTACTGTTCCTGCTAATAAACCTACTATTGTGTTACTACTATTGCTCATCTTTTTATTTTTTTTTGGTTAAACTTTATCTCTGCACCAATTGTAATACAATTTCTGTACCATTATTTGTACACCACAAAGATATACTTAAAGTAAAGTTCTTATTAACTCTATAAATTTAAATCTTGACTCAAACAAGATTTTACTTAAAGTTAGTCTTTAAAAAAAGAAAACACCTCAAAATGAGGTGTTTTCTTGAAAAAAATAAGTTTTTTTATATTATAAAGCATAACGTTGAGGACCACCTCTACGAATATCTTCACTTGCTACATCTTCAAATTGAGTAAAATTATTTCTAAAAGCATTTGATAATTTAAATGCAGTTTTATAATAAGCTTCATCATCATTCCAAGTTGCTCTTGGACTTAATAATTCTGTTGGAACACCTGGACAAGATCTTGGTTGTGCAACTCCAAAAACAGAATGAATGTGATAATCTTCATATCTATAGCTTCCTAAATCTCCGTTTAAAACAGCAGAAATCATTGCTCTTGTATATTTTAAAGGCATTCTTCTACCAACACCATATTGTCCACCAGACCAACCTGTATTAATTAACCAAACATTTACTCCTGCATCTTTCATTTTCTTACTTAGCATTTCTGCATATTTAGTAGGATGTAATGGCATAAAAGGTGCGCCAAAACAAGCTGAAAAACTTGGCGTAGGTTCTGTAACACCAGCTTCTGTACCCGCTACTTTAGCTGTATAACCAGAGATAAAATGGTAAGCTGCTTGGTTTGGTGTTAATTTAGATATTGGAGGCAAAACACCAAAAGCATCTGCAGTTAAGAAGAAAATATTTTTGGGATTTTTACCTATTGATGGTTCTTGAATATTATCTATGTGATAAATTGGATAACTAACTCTTGTATTTTGGGTGATAGAAGTATCAGCAAAATCAATTGCTCCTTTATCATCCATAACAACATTTTCTAAGATTGCTCCTTTTTTTATTGCTCCGAAAATTTCTGGTTCTTGTTCTTCCGATAAATTAATAACTTTTGCATAACAACCTCCTTCAAAGTTAAAAACAGTATTTTCTGCCGTCCAACCATGTTCATCATCACCAATTAAGCTTCTATCTGGATCTGTAGAAAGTGTAGTTTTACCTGTACCAGAAAGACCGAAGAAAATTGCTGTATCTCCATCTTTACCTACATTTGCAGAACAATGCATTGGTAAAGTATTTTTATAAACTGGTAATATAAAATTTAAAGCAGAAAAAATTCCTTTTTTAATTTCACCAGTATAGCCTGTACCACCAATTAAAGCAATTTTTCTTGTAAAGTTTAAAATTGCAAAATTGTGTTGGCGTGTTCCATCTACTTCAGGGTCTGCCATAAAACCAGGTGCATTAACAACTGTCCATTCAGGATCAAAGTTTATTAATTCCTCTTCTGTTGGTCTTAAAAACATGTTATAAGCAAACATATTACTCCAAGGAAATTCGTTTACAACTCTAATGTTTAATTTATAGTCTTCGTCTGCACAAGCATAAGAATCTCTTACAAAAATTTCTTTTCCAGAAAGGTAATCTGTAACTTTATTATAAAGTGCATCAAATTTATCTGAATCAAAAGGAAGGTTAATATCACTCCACCAAACTTCATCTTTTGTTACATCATCTTTTACAATGAATCTGTCTTTTGGTGAACGTCCTGTAAACTCACCTGTATTAACAGCAATTGCTCCTAATGAAGAAGCTACTCCTTGTTCTTTTTCTAAAGTTTCTGCATGCAATTCATCTGACGATAATTGGTAACGAACTGTAGCATTATTGATTCCTAAATTCTCTAACGAAATCGATTTCGTATTTAGATTTATCATTTGTATAATTTTAGTTGTGTTTCTATTATTACATTACAAAATTAAACAATATTTTTTTACAGAGAAGATATTTAATGCTTTTTTACGAATATCTTATTTTTTTAATATTTTCTTAATGAAATACAAAATTAAGCAAAACCAACCTAAAACAAACAACAAACCTCCTAATGGCGTTATAAACCAAATACTTTTTGCAGTTATTTCTGTTAATTGAATTGCGTAAATAGATCCAGAGAAGAAAATTATTCCGAAGAAAAACAACCAACTAATTACATTTTTCTGAGTTAAAGAAAATCCATTATATGTATTTACAAAAAGTAAAACAATTACATGATACATTTGATAACGTACAGCAGTTTCAAAACTTAATAACTGAGCTGCTGTTAAAGTTTCTTTTAAAGCATGTGCACCAAAAGCTCCTAAAATAATTGCCAACATTCCTAAAAAACAAGTAATAATTAAATTTTTAAACATTTTTAGCTCTTTCTGTTAAATTTTAAACAATTGATGTATATTCGTAATCGATACAAAAATACATTTTATTCTATGAAAAACATCCTTATTGTTGGTGCAGGTAAATCTAGTTCTTCACTTATAAAGTACTTATTAGATAGTTCAGAAAAAGAGAGTCTTTATTTAACAATAGGAGATATTTCTACAGAAAATGCTACCAAACTTATAAATAACCATAAGAATGCAGAAGCTATTATTTTAGATGTTTTTGATAAAACCCAAAGAGAAAAATATGTACAAGCTGCAGATATAGTAATTTCTATGTTACCTGCTAGGTTTCATATAGAAGTTGCAAAAGATTGTATTTCCTTTAATAAACACATGGTTACTGCATCTTATATTTCTGAAGAAATGAAAGCTTTAGACACAGAAGCAAAAGCAAAAGGGTTAGTTTTTATGAATGAAATTGGTGTAGATCCTGGCTTAGACCACATGAGTGCAATGCATATTATTGATAGAATTAGAGAAAAAAAAGCAAAACTATTATTATTTGAGTCTTTTACAGGAGGTTTAGTTGCGCCAGAAAGCGATAACAATTTATGGAATTATAAATTTACTTGGAATCCTAGAAATGTAGTTTTAGCAGGTCAAGGTGGTGCAGCTATGTTTATACAAGAAGGCACTTATAAATATATTCCTTATCATAAATTATTTAGAAGAACAGAGTTTTTAAAGATTAACGGAAGTGGTAATTTTGAAGCTTATGCAAATAGAGATTCTCTTAAATACAGAAATGTTTATGGCTTAGAAAACATACCAACCATGTACAGAGGAACTATTAGAAAAGTAGGTTTTTCTAGAGCGTGGAATATTTTTGTACAATTAGGAATGACAGATGATTCTTACACAATAGAAGAATCTGAAAATATGAGCTACAGAGATTTTGTGAATTTATTTTTGGCCTATTCTCCATCAGATTCTGTAGAATTAAAATTACGTTCTTATTTAAAAATAGACCAAGATGATGTAATGTGGGCTAAATTAGTAGAATTAGATCTTTTTAATCCGAAGAAAAAAATAGGTTTAAAAAATGCAACTCCTGCGCAAATGCTTCAGAAAATATTAGAAGATTCTTGGACTTTGCAAGAAAACGACAAAGATATGATTGTGATGCAGCATCTTTTTGGGTATGAAATTAACGGAGAAAAAAAGCAAATAGAAAGTAGTTTGGTTGTTTTAGGTGAAAACCAAACCTACACAGCAATGGCTAAAACAGTAGGTTTACCAGTAGCAATAGCTGCTTTAAAGATACTGAAAGGAGAAATTAAAACTCCTGGTGTACAACTACCAATTACTAAAGAAGTCTATGAACCAATTTTAAAAGAATTAGAAAATTACGGAATAAAATTTACTGAAAAAGAAGTTCCTTATTTAGGCTACAATCCTAATAATGTAATTGGTTAAAAAAATTAAACTACATTTTTAAATAAAAATCTTTAGTTAAATTAATATAGTCTTCTGTATATTTATGGCGATCAACTTCTATAATTAAACTTGTTTCTTCAATCTTTAATTCTTCAAAAGAAAAAGACAATAAACTTCTTTTAATTTCTGAAGTTTCATTCCCTTGTACTCTACAAACTTTGTTTAAAAACAATTTATATTTTGTTGCAGTATTTATGAAACTCTCTTCTTCTTTAAAAGGAATAATTACAGAGAAAACTCCATTCTCTGATAAAATATTAGAAACCCCCATAATTAATTCTTCAAAAGATAATGAAGACGTAAATCTTGCTTTATTTCTAGCAGCATCTTCCGTTTCATATTCATCTGTGTAAAAAGGAGGATTAGAAACAATTAAATCATACGTTTCTTCTTCCTCTGCTATTTCTTCTGCAAATTCCTGAAAACTTGCATTGTAGCAGTACAATCTATCGCCCCAATCAGATTTTTCAAAATTGTCTACAGTTTGTTCGTAAGCATCTTCATCTAATTCAACAGCATCTATTGTCAAAGCATCAGAACGCTGTGCAATCATTAAAGCCACAATTCCTGTACCAGCACCAATATCTAAAATAGTATCTGGATAGTTTTCTACGGAACACCAAGCACCTAATAAAACTGCATCTGTACCTACTTTCATTGCTGTTTTTTCTTGATGAATTGTAAATTCTTTAAATTTGAATGGTTTGCTCAACTTAAGATTCTTTTAAAACTAAAAAATTCTATGTAAATTAAAACATAGAACTTCTTTATAATTACTAAATATATTTTTGCAGAGAGAAAGGGATTCGAACCCTTGGTACCTTGCAGCACACTACCTTTCCAGGGTAGCCTATTCGACCGCTCTAGCACCTCTCTAGTAAGTTAAAACTTATAGATACAATTCTATTAAACCTTCAGGAGTTTCAACTTTAATTGTATTATTTTCTCTATCTACTTTCTTTATAAAATCGTCTACCATTGGAATAAAAATTTCTTTTCCTTCACGATCAATTTCAAAAAGAGGTTGTGCAGCTTTGTCGTTAATATGAACAATTTGTCCTACTTCACCAAAGTTTACATCTACAACAGTAAAACCAATTACTTCATGAAAATAAAATTTATCTCCAGTTAATTTTGGTAACATTGTAGAAGGTAAATAAACGCCACATTTTAAGATAGAATCTGCTTCTTCTTCAGAATATACGTCTTCGAACTGAACACGTAACTGATTTCCTTTATGAAGCGAGCTTTTTTCAATAAAAAATGGAACCAAGTTTGCGCCAAACTCGACGTAAACTGATTCCATTTCTTTATACAACTCAGGTTCATCTGTATCTAATTTGATAACAACCTCACCCTTAAAACTATATTTTGTAACGATTCTGCCTAAATAAAAACAATCTTCTTTACGCATATTCGTATAAATTTATAATTTATTCTGCTGCTTTTTCTTGTGCTTCATCAATTGTTTCAGGAGCTTCTTCAGCTTCTGCAACAACTTCTTCTGCTACTTCTTCAACAACTGGTTTAGCTGCTTCAATTCTAGCTTCGTTTACCGCTTTTTCTGCTGCTAATGCTTTTGCTTTAGCTTCAGATTCTGCTTTAGATAAACCTGCTTGTTTGTCAGAAATTTTAGTTTCTTTCTCCTCTAACCAAGCTGCAAACTTTGCATCTGCTTGTTCTTGAGTTAAAGCACCTTTTCTAACACCACCTACTAAATGATTCTTTAACATTGCACCTTTATAAGATAAAATGTTTACAGACATAATTTGTTAATTTTTTAAGGTTCTCGACCTTTGTTATTAATAGTCCTACTATCTCGTAGTAAGTGGGCGCAAAAGTACAAAACCTTTTTCAAACTAAAACCTTAATTATCAATATTTTTTACACTGCTTTAACAAGAATTAATAATTGTAGTTTTTGGGTGTTTGTAAATTATAGAAAGTATTAACAATAAGTAATCTATAAATTATAGATAATATAGCATATGAGCTAAAAATGAATGCTTTTGCACTAATTAGAAAGGTAAATAACTTCTAATTTTGTCTTGTCAGATGTGATACAATACACATCTTAAAATAATCTATTGGAATTTAAAATGAAAATGAAAACATGAAGTATACAGAAAAAATTTCGAACAAATTAAATGAGTTATTAGAGAAAAATTACGATGCTGAAAAAGGATATTTAAATGCAGCTGAAAACGTAGAGAGTTCTAAATTAAAAATTTTCTTTAAAAACAGAGCTTCAGAAAGAAGTCAGTTTGCAAAAGAATTAAGAACAGAAATCTTATCTTATGGACAAATACCTGAAGATGATGGTTCTTTTAAAGGGATTATGCATAGAAATTGGATGTCTTTAAAATCTTTATTTAGCTCTAATGATGAAGAAGCTATTTTAGAGGAAGCTTTAAGAGGTGAAAGAGCCAATTTAGAAGAATATAAAGAAATATTAAAAGAAGATGCTTTTGCACCTTCTACATTAAAAATGTTAGAGGCGCAAGAACAAAAAATTCAAGCAGATATTAATATTTTAATGGTAGAAGAAGAATTGTCATAAATTCAGCTGTAAAAGATTACTAAAATTTAGTTAGTTAGTTTTAAAAGTCAACCTTATTTATAGGGTTGGCTTTTTTTATTTCTTAATAAAGCTTAACACGTTAAATAATGATTACTTAACACAGCATTTTAGTTAATGGTCTATTTTTATATGTTAAATTATTTTAAAATGAAAAACCCCAATAGACCGAAAAATGCAGGTTTTGAAAACTTTGATTTTCTTACAGAATTGAAGAAATTAGAAATATCTTTTGATAAAAATGAGATATTAGAAATAGATGTAAAAAAAAACGGTTACATCTATTTACCTCCTAATAAAGAAAATTATATTTATGAAATTATTTATGGAGCTGTAAAATTAGGCGGTTTTTCTGATGATGGAGAAAGTTTTGTTTACGAAGCTTTACCTGCTAACGAATTCTTTGGAAATTTTAAATATCTTAACAATCAATTTCATGAATATGCCAAGGCAATTGTAGATTGTAGAATCAGAATGTACGATTTAGATTTTTTTAAAACAACCGTAACAACAAATCCAAACATTACCAATTGGTTTATATCTTATTTAGTAAAAAGATGGTGTTCTGCAGAACTAAAATTAAAAAACATTAAAGAAAAACAAATTGAAGAAAGAATAGATTATCTTAAAAAACTTTATAATATTGAAGTTGTAGATGCAAAAAATAACTCTTTTATTCTTTATGATTTGTTAACAAAGAAAGACATGGGCGACCTTATTGGGGTCACCCGTCAAACTGTTTCTTCTATATTACTTAAAGAAAAAAAGTTAGTCTTTTAAAATTCCAGGATACAAAACACCATCTATTGCTTTAAATTTTAAATTTAATAATCTAGAAATTATTGGAGCTACATCTTCTAAACCCATTTTAGAAATAATCTTACCATTAGAAATACCTGCTCCCCAAGCTACAAAACCAGTTTCTATTTGATGAAAATCTGGAAAATAACCA
>CAXBIR010000072.1:0-16662 GCA_963975825.1 uncultured Polaribacter sp. | reverse complement strand
AAATGAAAGAGAAAAAAGATAGAGTTGATGATGCTTTACATGCAACAAGAGCTGCTGTAGAAGAAGGTATTGTTGCTGGTGGTGGAGTTGCTTTAGTTAGAGCTAAAAAAGTTTTAGAAAAATTAGTTACAGAAAATTTAGATGAAACTACTGGAGTTCAAATTATAAACAAAGCAATTGAAGCGCCTTTAAGAATTATTGTTGAAAACTCTGGTGGAGAAGGTTCAGTTGTTATCAATAAAGTTTTAGAAGGTAAAAAGAACTTTGGTTACGATGCTAAAAATGATGTGTATGTAGACATGTTAGAAGCTGGAATTATAGATCCTAAAAAAGTAACAAGAGTTGCCTTAGAAAATGCAGCTTCTGTTGCAGGAATGATACTTACAACTGAATGTGCTTTAGTAGATATTAAAGAAGATTCTCCTGCTAGTGGAATGCCTCCAATGGGTGGTGGAATGCCAGGAATGATGTAAAAAATAAATAATTTATTTCACAGGAAGTAAAGTTATTTTAAATATAAAAAGTCCGTTAGAAAATAAATTCTAACGGACTTTTTTCATTTGAATTAAGTTCAATTTATCCTTGAGAACACATTGCATCCCATGTTGTCCAAAATTTCACATTTACTCCTCCCAAAAGTGTTTTTTCATCAGCTACAAGCCCAACAAAAGAAGCACAATTGGCATTACATCCAATTACATTTGCACTACCTTCTTGCGCAGGTACGTTAACTCTCATTGGCGGATTTGTTGAAGAATTTAAAGCAGTTACTTCAATATCAAAATTACCAGAAAGATTAGGTGTTTTAATTTGTTTTGTAGGATTTTCTGAAGTAATGGTATCGCTCCAGTTTCCTTGAGAAAACTTAACAGACCAACCCTTTACAACATTGGCTGTATTGTTTTGTGGCGATAAATAAACCCAAAACTGAGCACCACCACCTAATTTAACTTCACTTTCTACGTTTGCTAATCCAGACATAATTAATTGTTTTTAAATTTCTCCTACTCTATTTAGGCTTTTCAGATATCACCTTTTAGTGGTGTAAAATTCATTAAAAACAATTAATAATTTTAGAGTACAATTACTACTTTATATATTATAGTATTTGTACTTAAGTAAAATACCCCATCTAATAGATGAGGTATTTATACGTATATATCAAAAAAAAATTACATTTTTTGAAGCCAGTTTTTAACCTCTACTTCAGCTTTTATAATTTCTTTTAAGTCAGAAATTTTTACTCTTTTTTGTTCCATTGTATCTCTATGACGAATAGTAACAGACTTATCTTCTAAAGTATCATGATCTACAGTAATACAAAAAGGTGTTCCTGCAGCATCTTGTCTTCTGTAACGTTTACCTACTGCATCTTTTTCATCATAAAAAACATTAAAATCCCATTTAAGGTCATCCATAATTTCTCTAGCAACTTCTGGTAAACCATCTTTTTTAACTAATGGAAATATAGCCGCTTTAAAAGGCGCTAATACAGATGGTAATTTTAAAACAGTTCTTGTTGTTCCATTTTCTAACGCCTCTTCTTGTAGAGAATTAGAAAAAACAGCTAAAAACATTCTATCTAAACCAATAGAAGTTTCTACAACATAAGGTGTATAACTTTTATTTTCTTCATGGTCAAAATATTGTAATTTTTTACCAGAATGCTCTTCGTGTGCTTTTAAATCGAAATCTGTTCTAGAATGTATTCCTTCTAATTCTTTAAATCCAAAAGGAAATTTAAACTCTATATCTGCTGCTGCATCTGCATAATGTGCTAGTTTATCATGGTCATGAAAACGGTAGTTCTCTGCTCCCATACCTAAACTTAAGTGCCATTTTAGACGCGTTGCTTTCCATTGATCATACCATTCTTTTTGCGTTCCTGGTTTTACAAAAAATTGCATTTCCATTTGCTCAAACTCACGCATTCTAAAAATAAACTGTCTTGCAACAATTTCATTTCTAAAAGCTTTACCTGTTTGCGCAATTCCGAAAGGAATTTTCATTCTACCAGTTTTCTGTACATTTAAAAAATTCACAAAAATACCTTGTGCAGTTTCTGGTCTTAAATAAACTTGCGTAGAGCTTTCTGCAGAAGCACCAATTTGAGTTCCAAACATTAAGTTAAACTGTTTTACTTCTGTCCAGTTTTTAGAACCCGTTAAAGGATCTGCTATTTCTAATTCTTCAATTAGTAACTTTACGTCTGCTAAATCTTCATTTTCTAAAGATTTACCCATTCTTGCAAGAATAGTTGTTATTTTTTCTTGGTATCCTAAAACTCTTCCATTAGTTGCAACAAATTCTTCTTTATTAAAAGAATCTCCAAAACGTTTGGCAGCTTTAGCAACTTCTTTATCTATTTTACCTTCAATTTTGGCACAATAATCTTCAATTAAAACATCTGCTCTGTAACGTTTTTTTGAATCTTTATTATCTATTAAAGGATCGTTAAATGCATCTACGTGCCCAGAAGCTTTCCAAGTTGTTGGGTGCATTAAAATTGATGCATCTATACCAACAATATTTTCGTGCATTTGCACCATTGCCTTCCACCAATAATCTCTAATATTTTTCTTTAACTCAACTCCGTTTTGAGCGTAATCGTAAACCGCACTTAAACCGTCGTAAATTTCAGATGATTGAAATACATAACCGTATTCTTTTGCGTGCGATAATACTTTTTTAAATTGATCTTCTTGTTTTGCCATAATAGCGACAAAGATAAACGTTTGTAGAGATTTTTCAAGAAAAAATTAACCGACTTTTTTACATCGATAAACAAAAGCTGGTGGAAAATTTAAAGGTTCGAAATCTAAAGAAATAGACTTATTAAATACTGCTTTTAATTTTTTAAAATAAGATAAACTATACTGAAATTGAATGTAAGTTCCTCCGTTTTCTAAAACACCAAATGAGTTATCTAAAATTTCTGTAGATATTTGTTCTGGAATAATTGTTAACGGTAAACTAGATATAATATGGCTAGTTTTATTAAAGCCTAGTAAATTTAACTCTTCTTCTATTTTTTCTGCGGAAGATTGAACTACAACTAATTGAGGGTGTTCTAAGTCTAATAATTGATTGTAAAAACTATCATTAATCTCAAAACAAACTAAAAGAGCTTTTGGTGGTAACTTATCTAAAATGTGTTTTGTTATAGCTCCGTTACCAGGACCAAATTCTACTAAAACATTTACTTTAGAAAAATCGATTTCTTTAAGCATTCTATTAGCTAAAAAACGAGAACTTGGTGTTACAGTTCCTACATTTTTTAAATTTCTTAATGCTTCCTTAAAAAACTTAATCCTCTCTGTCAATTGCAACTATGTATTTAATTATATATCTTTCTAAAAAAAAGCTAGGTAAAGATGCAATATTTAAAAGACTTCTTTCATATTTTTTATCCTAAAATTTGTGCCAATTGTAACGAACAATTATTAAAAAACGAAAAAGTAATTTGTACTATTTGCAGACACGACTTGCCTTTAACGAATTTCTTAAGCTATAAAGAAAATAAAGTTTCTAAAATTTTTTACGGAAGAATAACTATAGAAAAAGCATATTCGTTATTGTTTTTTAGAAAAGGAAGCATAACTAAAAACCTAATTCATGAATTAAAGTATAAAGGAAATGAAGAAATTGGAGAATTTTTCGGAAATTGGCTAGGAGAACTTTTGGCTGAAAATACAGAATTTTCTACTGCAGACTGCATTGTTCCTGTACCTATTCATTTTAAAAGAAAGAAAATTAGAGGATACAACCAAGTTACTAAGTTTGGAGAATGCTTAAGTAATCATTTAAAAATTCCTTTAATTGAAGATGTATTAATTCGACAATCTTCTACAAAAACACAAACTTTAAAATCTCGGTTAGAAAGATTTAACGACCTAGAAACTAAATTTCATCTAAAAGATACTTTAGCATTTACAAATAAACATGTTTTAATTATTGATGATGTTATAACAACGGGGGCAACTTTAGAAGCATGTTGTATAGAGTTATTAAAAACACCTGGTATTAAATTAAGTATTTTAACCATGGCTTACACAGAATAAACTTTGTGATTTTAATTTGAAAAATAAATTGTTAATTTGTAGAAAATTTACTGTTTGTGAAATTCATTTATAAAACGCTTTTTTTACTACTTTCTATTACATTAATTTCTAGTTGTGCCAAAACAGGAAGACCAGATGGTGGACCAAAAGACGAACTAGCACCACTTTTTGTTACTTCAAATCCACCATACGAATCTATTAATTTTAAGAACAAAGAGATTAAGCTAGAATTTAATGAATTTATAAAATTAAAAGATTTAAATAAACAATTAGTAGTATCTCCACCCTTAAAAACACCTTTATTAGTTACACCACAAGGAACCGCTAGTAAGTTTTTAAAAATAAAAATATTAGACACATTAGCAGAAAACACAACTTACATATTCAATTTTGGAAACGCAATTGAAGACAATAATGAAAGTAATAAGCTAGAAGGTTTTAAATACGTTTTTTCTACAGGAAATTATATAGATTCTTTAAAAGCAACAGGTACAGTTACAGATGCTTTTTTAAAAAAAGAACCTAAGAAAACAAATATTGTTTTATACAGAATAGATAGCACATTTACAGACTCTATTATTTATAAGAAACAACCAAATTACGTAACCACAGCTCTAGATACTACAAAGTTTAATTTTACTAATTTAAAAGAAGGAAAATATCTTTTATTAGCTTTAGAAGAAAGTTCTAATGATTATATTTTTGATCCTAGAAACGATAAAATAGGTTTTTACAGAGATACCATTACCTTACCTAAAGACAGTATACTTAAAAAGCCAATTAGACTTTTTAAAGAAATACAAGAGTACCGTTTTAGAAGAGCAAAAGAAGTTTCTAAAGGTAAAATAGAGTTTGGTTATGAAGGCAAAATTAAAGACCTAAAAGTTAAATTATTATCTACAGTACCAGATAGTTTTAAAAGTGTTTCTAGGTTTGAAATTGATAAAGACACCTTAAATTATTGGTACACTCCTATTGCTGCAGATTCTTTAAACTTTATAATTTCTAATGATTCTTTTTTAGATACAGTTACAGTACAATTTAGAAAAAAGAAATTAGATTCTTTAAACATAAAACCTTCAACAAGCGGTACACTTCACTTTAGAGATACTTTTTTTATAAAAAGTAACAACCCAATTATAAAAATAGACACTAGTAAAATTGTTTTCATAAATAAAGACACTTTAAAAGTAAAATATTCTAACTTTATTTCTGAGAAGGAAAATAAAATTGGATTTCTATTTGATAAAGTACAAAAAGAAAAATATACCATAAAAGCTTTACCTGGTAGTTTTACAGATATCTACAATACAAAAAATGATAGTTTAAACTACAATTTTAATACTGTAGAACTTGAAGATTATGGTAGAATAACATTAAACATTGTAAACACAGATTCTAAAAATTTAATTATAGATTTATTATCTGGAAAAGATAATGATGAGATTATAGAACGAAGATACATTAAGACTTCAGAAACAATTGTTTTTAACTTATTAGAGCCAAATACTTATAATGTAAGAGCTATTATAGACAAAAACAACAATAAAAAATGGGATACTGGTAATTACTTACAAAAAATAGCTCCAGAAACCATTATTTACTACAAAGAAGAATTAAAACTAAGAGCAAATCATTTTTTAGAAGGCAATACTTTTATTATTAAATCATTAGAATAATTTTCTCATGAAAATATTTTAGTCTATCTTTGCTTTTTTACTTTTAAGACCCCTAAATCTTGAGAACCCCTATAACAATTATTTTTGTAATTGTTTGTATACTAGAATTTAAGGCGCAACATTACACCCATGATATTGGTGGTTTCGTTGGCGCAACAAGTTTACAAACAGATTACGGCGAAAGAAGCCATTTTGGAAGCGAGTATAACAACCAAGGTATGTCATTTTCTGTGGCACATTATCTGAGTTTCTATAACAGAACATTACGTTGGGACCCCAATGATATAATGAGAAACCACTTAATGATTAAAACTGAACTTCAGTATATTAAAAATACAGATTTAGAGCATCATGGTATTTGGGCCAGCAAAGAAAGTTATGGTGGCGAGCAACTTCGGGCAATGAAGGGAAGTTTAAGAATGTTAAACCTTGGTGTGCATTTAGAATACTATCTAAGACCTTTAGAAGAATTTGTTTATCCATATACAGATATTGCATTTAACCCGTTTATAACATTTGGTATTCAATACTCTTTTTACACAAACGGACTTAAGTCTGATTTGGGTGATTGGCAAAATGACACAGCTCTTTTACCTAAAAAATACACTTTAGAAAACTCTTTAGACATTGGTAAAGGTCAAACTTTTGCTTTTAATGCTGGTATGGGAACAAGATATAAATTAACAAAGAAATTAGACTTAGTTGCACAGTTTAATTATATGTATTTTCTTTCAGATAGTGTAGATGGTTTAAAAGCTGAAGTCTTTGAAAATAAAAATAATGAATGGGCACTAAACTTGCAATTTGGTTTAGTTTATCATTTAAATTACAGCACACCATTATTTTACTAATTAAGACTTAGATATTATAACATAAATCTATTTACAATTCTTTTTAGGAATTATTAAAACGCAACTTTAATTGCTTTTAACTCTAACAAACTAGAGAACTAAAATTTGATTTATAATGTAATTTTAAAACAAGAAAAAACCATATATAAATACAGTTTAAGTTTTAAGTCTTTTCAGAAATTTAAAAGTAAGTATTGCAGAAAAGCAACAGAGTTATTACTTTAAATTAATAAAATAGTTAGTAAGGGTTTTTGGGTACTTTAAAACATATCTATCTGCAATATCTAATGTATGCTTTATCATTGCAGTATCTATTAACACTTTCTGTTTAACCAATGGCGAAACTTTGTGTTTAGGTAGAATTTTCTTAAAGGGATTATTCATTTCTGTATTATAGTTCTTCGTATAATTTAACAACTTTTGCTTTTGCTCTTTTAACTCTCATTTTAACAGCACTTTCACCAATATTTAAAACTTCTTTTATTTCTTTAATACTCATATCATCTTGGTATTTCATTAATAAAATCATCTTCTCAGAAGGCTCTATTAAAGATAATACTTTTGCTAATTTTGCAGATTTTAATTCTAATAAATTACTATCCTCAATTTCATCTGCACTATCAGTATTTTCTTTAATTTGATCTGTAACAACAGTTACTTTTTCCTTTTTCTTATGACTGTTTCTCTGAACATAATTTACACAGAAATTATACGTAAAAGAGTACAACCAAGTAGAAAACTTAGAATTACCTTTAAAAGTTTTTAGTTTAACAAATAGCCTTACAAAAACATCTTGCATTAAATCTTCTGCTTCTTCTTTGTTTTTAGAAAAACCATAACATTTATTATAAACAACGGTAGAAAATCTATCATATAATGTTGCAAATAATTCTGTATTGTTAGTTCTAACTATTTCAAAAACTAAATCTTCATCGGTAATTTTTATTGCTATCGTATTCACTTTGGTTGGTTTTATGACACTAAATTAATAGTTAAGTCACACCTAGAATTTTAAAAAAGATAAACGGTATTTTTTTATCGGTGAATGGTACAAAACAATCTTTTTCAAAAAAAAAGAAAATTTTTTTATAACTTTTTGTAACATAAATATACATTGTTGCGTATAATAGAATGTAGCAATACATTAATCCTTTAAAAAGTCATAGAGAATTAGATGAGACAACTTAAAATTACCAAGCAGGTTACTAATAGAGAAACTGCATCGTTAGATAAATATTTACAAGAGATTGGAAAAGTAGATTTAATTACTGCTGATGAAGAAGTAGAATTAGCACAGTTAATTAAAGCTGGTGACCAAAGAGCATTAGAAAAATTAACGAAAGCCAATTTAAGATTTGTTGTATCTGTTGCAAAACAATACCAAAACCAAGGATTAACATTACCAGATTTAATAAACGAAGGAAACTTAGGTTTAATTAAAGCAGCAAAACGTTTTGATGAAACTAGAGGTTTTAAATTTATATCATACGCAGTATGGTGGATTCGTCAATCTATCTTACAAGCCTTAGCAGAACAATCTAGAATTGTACGTTTACCGTTAAATAAAATTGGTTCTATCAATAAAATTAACAAAATGTACGCTTTCTTAGAGCAAGAAAATGAAAGACCTCCAAGTCCGGAAGAAATTGCTAAGAAACTAGACATGACAGTTAATGACGTAAAAGAATCTATGAAAAATTCTGGACGTCACGTATCTATGGATGCTCCTTTAATTGAAGGTGAAGATTCTAACTTATACGATGTATTAAACTCTGGAGAATCTCCAAATCCTGATAGAAAATTACTACACGAATCTCTAAGAATAGAAATTAATAGAGCTTTAGAAACATTAACTCCAAGAGAGGCAGATGTTGTAAAATTATACTTCGGTTTAGGTGAGCACCAACCAATGACTTTAGAAGAAATTGGTGAAACTTTCGACTTAACTCGTGAGCGTGTTCGTCAAATTAAAGAAAAAGCAATTAGAAGATTAAAACACACTTCTAGATCTAAAATTTTAATGACTTACTTAGGCTAGCAATCACAAATTGCATTAAGTATTTCACTCATACTCTTAAAAAAGTATAAAAAACTTAAAACTCTCGAATTCTTTTCGGGAGTTTTTTTTTGAAGCTATTTCCTGCTTTTCGCTATATCTTTTTTATGAAAAATAAAAAAGGATGCCGCTTCAATCAGGGCTAAACTTGTTTACAAACTTTTCTTTTTACCACAAATTCTATATTTTCTATGAATCTATGTGGTCAAATTTTAAATTAATTACAAATTTCTTTCTACCGACCTACTTTTAATTTTTGTGAAAATTCAAATTGTATGGAACGGCAAGCATCCAAAGAACGTAGTGGTCTGGATGCGATAGTAGAATACAAAGTAGAATTTTAAAAAATTAAAATCAGTCTAGATTTTTGTTTCTTTTCATCAATGGAAAAGAAAAAGAGACAAAATAAAAATACAGGTTTTTTTATTTATCGAACAGTCAATTAAATTTAGTACAAAAAAGGATGCCGTTTAATAAGGGCTAAACCTATTTATATAATTTTCTTTCTTTCCATAGAACTTCTATATTCTATGTGCCTACGTGGTCGAATTTTATAATAAATTATTGTCATATTTTTAAGAGATTGCTTCGTACCTCGCAATGACAATTTAATTACCTTTGCAAAATAAATTAACAACACAACAACAAAACAATGAGTAATTTAATTGCACCTTCAATTTTAGCAGCAGATTTTGGTAACTTACAAAGAGACGTAGAAATGGTAAACAATAGTGAAGCAGATTGGTTTCATATTGATATTATGGATGGAGTTTTTGTACCAAACATTTCTTACGGAATGCCAGTTTTAAAAGCAATTGCAAAACATGCTACTAAGACAATTGACGTTCATTTAATGATTGTAAACCCAGACCAATATATACAAACATTTGCAGATTTAGGTGCAAATATTTTAACAGTACATTATGAAGCTTGTACACACTTACACAGAACAGTACAAGCCATAAAAGCTGCTGGTATGAAGGCAGGTGTAGCATTAAATCCTCACACACCAATATCTGTTTTAGAAGACATTATTAAAGATTTAGATTTAGTATGTTTAATGAGTGTAAACCCTGGTTTTGGAGGTCAATCTTTTATAGAAAACACCTACAAAAAAACATCTCAACTAAGACATTTGATAGAATTTTCTGAATCTGCATGTCAAATAGAAATAGATGGTGGTGTTACAGATAAAAATGCAAATGCATTAATAGAAGCAGGTGCAAATGTACTAGTTGCAGGAAGCTATGTTTTTGGAGCAGAAGACCCAACAGCAACAATTGCAGATTTAAAAAACATAATAGAATAATTGCTATATACAGTAGTAGACATAGAAACAACAGGAAATGGATATAAAGGTTCTAAAATAACCGAGATATCCATTTTTGTTTTTGATGGAAAAAAAATAGTAGATGAGTTTACCTCTTTAGTAAACCCAGAAAGTAATATTCCTGCATTTATTACCAACTTAACAGGTATAACAAATGCAATGGTAAGAAATGCTCCTAAATTTTATGAAATTGCAAAAAAAATTGAAGAAATTACTAAAGACACTATTTTTGTAGCTCATAATGTAAACTTCGATTACAACATCATTCACGAAGAATTTAAAAATTTAGGTTTTAATTTTAAAAGAAAAAAACTTTGTACGGTTCGTTTATCTAGAAAGTTAATTCCTGGCTTAAACTCTTATAGTTTAGGTAATATTTGTACTTTAGAAAACATACCAATTAATGGTAGACACAGAGCAAAAGGAGATGCTGAAGCCACAACAGAACTTTTTAGAAGATTAATAGAAAGAGATGATAATTTTACAATTAATTCTTTTCTAAACCCGAAATCTAGACAAGCAACCTTACCACCACTTTTAGATAAAAAAGTAGTAGATAATTTACCAGAAACATTTGGCGTCTATTATTTTAAAAACTCAGATAAAGAGGTTATTTATGTAGGTAAAGCCAACAATATAAAGCAACGTGTTATTAGTCATTTTTATGACAAAAAGAAAAAAGAGCAAAATATGTGTATGGAGACTGCAGATATTTCTTTTACAAAAACAGGTAGCGAGCTGTTAGCATTATTACATGAATCTGAAGAAATAAAAAAAATATATCCAAAATTTAATAGAGCACAAAGAAAATCTAGTGAAGCTGTTGGATTGTTTTCTTATGAAGATCAAAAAGGAATAATTCATCTTGCATTTAATAGATTAAAATTAGCTCCTAACCCAATGATGAAGTATTATTCTGTTTCAGAAGCAAGAAATCATTTAGAAATTCTTTGTAAAGAATTTGAATTGTGCCCTAAGTATTGTCATTTACAAACCAATGTATCTAGTTGTTTTCATTATCAATTAAAAGAATGTAAAGGTGTTTGTTGCAATAAAGAATCTGTAGAAGATTATAACTTACGTGTTAGAGAAGCAATAAAATCTATAGGAATTGGTGCAGAAAATTTAGTTATTAAAGAAAAAGGAAGAACTAAAAATGAAATTGGTTTTGCATTAATTTTAGATAGTATTTACAAAGGAATTGGTTATCTAGATAAACAACAATCTAAAGAGTTAGAAAACCCAGAAGATTATCAGTTTTTTGTAGAACCAAAAAAAGACAATAGAGATGTTCAAAGAATTATTGCCGCTTATTTAAAGAAAAAAGAAGATAAAAAACCCTTATAAAACGTACTAAAAATAAGTGTTAAAAAAACTTGTGACTTCTAAAAATAAGTTGTGTCTAATAAAGAGGTAAAAGGTTAAAAAATAGTTACCTTTGCCGCTTTAAAATAATTCTTATTTATGTTAAATTATGTAAAAAAGACGAAGTCATTTGGGGGAATACTTCGTACTAAATTGCATACATCCCTTGCCCTATTTTTATTTTTGGGCTTATTTTTTTCTTTATCAACTTCAGCTCAATCTAGTATAAACTGGAGCACAGCTAATTGGACACAAGGTGCAACATCTGGTACAATTAATCTAACAACTCCTGCAGGTTTTAAGCAAGAGTCTGTAGCTATTAATGTTACACGTAATGCTGCTGATGGCGCTTATTACGCAGATAACGTTGTTGGCCGTTTTCCAAAAATAGATTTAGCTAGTGGAGGTGTATTTGGAGGTATAGATGATTTTGGTGTTGCTTTTGACCCTGCAGATACAGGAAGAACAAATGCTAACTCACCTGTTACCATAACATTAACCTTTAGTCAATCTATAAAAAATCTTAAATTTAGTATTTCAGATGTAGATCATAGCAATGGTAGAGTAGATAGAGTTACAGTTACTAGTAATGCTGGTAGTCCTAATTCTATAACTATTGTAGATCCTGCAAACACAACAATTGCAGCAACTACTGCTAATAGTATATCTTCTTCTACTGCTAATATAGATTCTAACAACAATAATAATGGAACTGCTGTAGTGGACTTTGGTTCTAAAGTAGTAAAAACAGTTACTATTGTTTATACAGATGCAAATAATTCTAACGGACCAAGAGGAACTGGTTTTTTAGGAAACTTTACAGTAACAACAGCAAACATTATAGATGCAATTAATGACTCTGCTGATTTACTTTACGGTACTGGTGGTACTGCTGTTAGTAATGTATTAACCAATGATAAATTACAAGCCGTAACTCCAACAGTTTCTAACGTAAATTTAACTTTAGTAAGTACATCTAATGCCAACGTTACATTAAATACTTCTACAGGTGCAGTAAACGTAGCTCAAAACACACCAGCAGGAACATATACATTAGTATATAGAATTTGTGAAAAAGCTTCAACTTCTAACTGTGATACAGCAACTGTAACAGTTAAAGTTTCATTACCAGACAACGACAAAGATGGTATTGCTGATGCAAATGATTTAGATGATGATAATGATGGAATTTTAGATAGTGAAGAAGGTTTTACTTGCCCTACTTCATCGTATGTTAGTTTAGGTCAAAGTTTTAATAATTCTACTACAAATACCAATGGTGGTACAAATTCAGGAACAGTTTTAAACACGTACTCTTATAATGGGGCAAATGCAACTTTATCATACGAGGTAACTAACGGAGCTAGCTGGTCTAGTGGTGTTGCAAGTGCAACACCTCCAAGTGGTGTTAGTGGTAATTATGTTAATGTTCAGTCTAAAGGAACAAACTTTCCAAGCAATACAGTTTACCCTGCTAATGCAAGCAGTATGCGTGTTGCTGTATATACATTAACATTTACCAAACCAGTTTATAATTTAGAATTAAAATGGGCTGGTTTAGATAACCAAGATAGAGTAGATTTTATAGGTAGCTTAAATGGTGCAAATGTACCTTTAGTAGTTACAAATAACACTTTACCAACTGCAGGGCATACAATTAATGGGCAATCAGTTGTAAGTAAGGCTAATACAGGAAACATACCAAACAACGGTGTTAAAGTAACATCTACTAAAGCAATAAACAAAATTACTTTTGTTACAGGTAAAGTAGATGGAAATGCAGGTAATGTAACCATGCAGTTATATGAATTAAAATACTGTTTAGCCTTAGATACAGATGGAGATGGTATTCCTAATTATTTAGATTTAGATTCAGATAATGACGGTATAACAGATGTAACTGAATCTAATGGAACTGATGTTAATAGAGACGGTAAAGCAGATGGAACAGTTGGTACTTCAACTACTACAAATGGTGTTCCTAGTTCTGCAGGAACAGGTAATACTCCAACAAACTCAGATTCAGATGCAATCCCTAATTATTTAGATATAGATGCAGATAATGATGGAATTCCTGATAACATTGAAGGACAAACCTCTAATGGATACATTGCTCCTAGTGGAATTGGTTCTACTTTAGTTGATGTAAATAAAAATGGTGTAGATGACAACTATGAAAGCGGTGCTTTAGTTGGTCTTTTTCCAACAAATACAGATAGCATAGACAATCCTGATTATTTAGATTTAGACTCAGATAATGATGGTATAACAGATATTCAAGAAAATGGAGACACAAATAATGTTGCTTTAAATTCTGATATAGATTCAGATGGTTTAGATGATGCTTTTGATGATAATAATGATTCTAGTATTAGTGGTTCTACAGTAAACGATGGCTTAGGTACAAACAATAAAGTAACTAACCTTAGCACTTTAGAAGCTGCTTATGGAGATAAAGACAATAACTTTAATCCTGGAACTGGAGACTTAGATTATAGAGATTTTAAAGACACAGATAAGGATGGAATTCCTGATACTGTTGATTTAGATGATGATAATGATGGGATTTTAGATACTGTTGAAATTGCTGCTTGTAAAGGCGGTTTAAATTATGAATTTTATGATGCTGTTCCTACTGGAGATACTGTAGACAATATACCCACTACTGGAGCTGCAGGTACAGGCGTTGTTTCAAACTTTGACGTAGTTGCTTTACAAACTATTGTTACTCCTGCAGATAGCGAAACTTACAGTATTAGATATTCTGGTTACATCGATATTCAAACAACAGAAACTTATACATTTTATCTAAATTCAGATGATGGTTCAAAATTACTTATAGATGGTATTGAAGTAGTAGATTTTGATGGTTTACATAGCGCAAGTGGTTTAGTAGCAGGAGATGCCATTCCATTAAAAGCTGGTTTACATGAAATAACTGTATTGTTTTTTGAAAGAACTGGCGGTCATTCATTAGACGTAGAATATTCGAGTTCTTCAATTTCCCAACAAAATATTCCTTTTTCAATTTTATCACCAAACTGTGATCTTGATGAAGATGGTATACCTAACCACTTAGATTTAGATTCTGATAATGATGGTATTCCAGATTTAGTTGAAGCTGGAGGAGAAGATACTGATGGAAATGGAACTATAGATGATGTTAATAATGATGGAACACTAATAAATGACTTAGATAATGATGGTTTAGATGATCGTTATGACTCAAACAGTGGAACAAATAATAACACAATTCTAAATCCAGATACTGATGGTGATGGTATAAATGATTATTTAGATTTAGACTCTGATAATGACGGAATAGTTGATGTTATTGAAGCTGGAGGAATAGATGCAGATAGAGATGGAAAAGCAGATGGTTTTGTAGATGCAGATAATGATGGATTTAATGATCTTGTAGATGGAGATAAAGATAACAATGGTACTTCAGAGAATACAGCTAATGCTTTAATTATTACAGGAGAAGATACAAATAATGATGGGGCACCAGAAACTTACCCTACTGGAGATGCTGACAATGATGGAAAACCAAATCATATAGATATAGATGCTGATAATGATGGTATACCAGATAATATAGAAGGTCAAACAACTAGTGGTTACATTCCACCTACAGGAGCAGGTACTATAGCCGATTTAAATAAAAATGGTGTAGATGATGTTTATGAAGTTGGAGGAATTGGTTTAATACCAACAAATACTGATACTTTAGACAAACCTGATTATTTAGATACAGATTCAGATAATGATGGTATTTCTGACATTGCTGAAAATGGTGATACAGATAATATTTTATCAGGATTAGACACTGATAATGATGGTTTAGATAATAATTTCGATGATAATAATGATTCTGCAATAGCAGGTTCTACAGTAAATGACGGAATTAATCCTCCAAACGCAAGTAATTTGGGTGATGAAGATGGAGATATTAATTCTGGTGGAGATGTAGATTATAGAGATATTAAAGATACAGACAATGATGGTATTCCTGATTCTGTTGATTTAGATGATGATAATGATGGAATATTAGATACAGATGAAGGTTGTGAAAACCTAATTACTAATGGTAATTTCGAAAATCAAGATTTCTCAGATGCAAGTGTATTTCCAGGTGGTTTTACATCAGCAGCTGGTACATTTATTGGTACAACATACAATACAAATACATTAGAAGGCTGGAATTATACCCAGAATCTAGACGGATGGATCGGAGGACAAAGCCCTTCTTGGGGTCCAACTGTAGTATTTGCTGATGCGTATCAAGGTACTCAATATTTAGATGCCTTAGGTAATAATGATGTTACTGCAGGTGTAAGTAATATACTTTCTCAAACAATTACTACTACTGTAGGTAAAACCTATACTCTTTCTTTCTTTTGGGGAGAAGATGTAGGTCATGAAACAGGACAAGATGTAACTCTTAATGTTGGTGTTTTAGATGCTTCAAATACAAAAATAATAAACCAAACATTAGTTGCTACAGCAGAAGGAAATGTTGGAGGAGTTATTGGACCAAAAAAATGGTATGTTTTTTCTCAAGTATTTGTAGCGACAACAACTCAAACAACTTTACAGTTTCAGGCAACACCTCCTTCTAACGGATCACTTGGTGCTGGGGCTGCTTTAGATTTTGTTAGTATTTCTACATGTGCAGACTCAGATAATGATGGTATTCCAAATAGTTTAGACTTAGATTCAGACAATGACGGAATTCCTGATTTAGTTGAAGCAGGTGGAGAAGATACTGATGGAAATGGAACTATAGATGATGTAAATACTGATGGAACATTAATAAATGATTTAGATAATGATGGTTTAGACGATCGTTATGATTCAAATAGTGGCGTAAGTACTGTAGCTATAACAAATCCAGATACTGATGGTGATGGTATAAAAGATTACTTAGATTTAGATGCTGATAATGATGGTATTCCAGATATTATAGAAGCTGGTGGTACAGATGCTAATGGAGATGGAAAAGCAGATAACTTTGTAGATATAGATAATGATGGTTTTAATGATGTTGTTGATGGTGACGTTGGTCAAGATGGTACTTCAGAAAATACTGCAAACGCACTAGTAGTTACTGGTCAGGACACAGATAATGATGGAAAACCTAACTCGTATACAACTGGAGACACTGATGGTGATGGAATTCCAAATAACCAGGATTTAGATTCTGATAATGACGGAATTGCTGATGTTGTTGAAGCAGGTGGAACAGATACTAATGGTGATGGAAAAGCAGATAATTTTGTAGATGCTGATAATGATGGATTTAATGATGTTGTTGATG
>CAXBIR010000071.1:0-16927 GCA_963975825.1 uncultured Polaribacter sp. | reverse complement strand
ATGTTACGTACTATGGCAATTATTAAAGATGAAGATTTTGAAAAACCATATGTTTTAGACATTATGAAGGTAACTTCAAATAAAGCAAATCAATATGATTTTCCTTATTACTTCTTAGGGCAAGTTGTGCAAACAAATTTCGATTATAACACGCCTAAATCCTTAAATACTTTAGGTACAAAAAACGGTTATCAGCATTTATTTGTAGAAGGAACTGCTAAAGTATCTAATGATAACAGTAAGTTGTCTTGGTTAAATAAAGGAAAGTTTTATACTCTAACATCTTTAACAAATAATAACGATGAGTTATTATTTACTAGAATTGGTGCAAACGATCCTGAATTTAATTTAAGACGTGATGCAGCTCTAATGTTGCGACGAAAAAACACTAAAAACACACTTTTTGTATCTATTATAGAGGCTCATGGAAGTTACAGTCCTGTTTCAGAGTCTGCAAAAAACTCTAATAGTAGTGTAAAAGAGTTAAAAGTTATTTTAGACACAGAGGCTTATACTGCAATAGAAATTACAAGCACAAAAGGAAATATAAAACTCTTTATAACATCAAATAATAATGCTTCTAATGAAGCAAAACATTCTGTAAAAATTAACAATAAGAATTACGATTGGTCGGGCTCTTATTATTTCAAATAAAATAAAAAGTAAAATTATGAAGCGATTTAGTGAAAAGTACGTCATTACAAAAGAAATGCAATGGGAAGAACTTGGTGGAGGAGTAGCAAGAAAGTTTTTAGGTTATGATAATCAAATAATGATGGTAAAAGTAAAATTTGATAAAGGAGCATTAGGGGCTCCACATCAACATTTTCATACGCAAGCAACCTATTGTGTATCTGGTAAATTCGAATTTGAAATTGATGGTGTAAAGAAAATTGTAGAAGCAGGAGATGGAGTTTATATAGAGCCTAATTTATTACATAGTGCAATTTGTTTAGAAGAAGGGATGTTAATTGATACGTTTAGCCCAGTAAGAGAAGATTTCTTAAGTGGAGATAAAGTGTCTTACTTCGGGGACAAATAAGGGGTTTTTATATTCTGATAGTGTTAATTATGAGTATTTTATGAAAATATTAACGAACTATTTTTTTATTTAAAAAAAAAACCTATATTTGGTTGACCAATTTGGTACACCAGTTTGGTCAACCAAAAAAATATTTTTATTTAGAGATTCTATAGAGCATTTACAAAACTTTAAGAACTAAGTATAGCAGTATTTTTTCTAAAGCTGTTCTATTAGAAACCTCTAAAAATTAGATATTTAAATTAAACAATTAATTCAAAACAATTAACTATGAACTTAAAAATTAAGTTAGTGTTTATTGCAATGCTTTTGTTAAGTGCAGCTAACTATGCACAAGAAAGTGTTACGGTAAAAGGAAATGTTACGTCCAAAACAGATGGTGAACCTATTTTAGGAGCCAACGTTATTATTGTTGGGACAAAAACAGGAACAAGTACAGATTTTGATGGAAATTATCAAGTGAAGGCAAAAAGTGGAGATGTTATACAATTCTCTTATTTAGGGTTTGTTACTAAATCTGTTGCATTTACAAATCAAAAAACACTAAACATTGTATTAGAAGAAGATGCTGGTACATTAGATGAAATTGTAGTAGTAGGTTATGGTACTCAAAGAAAGAGTCATTTAACTGGAGCTATTTCTAAAGTAAAAAACGAAAAATTAGATCAAATTGCTGTTTCTAGGGTAGATGATGCTTTAGTAGGGCAGGTTTCTGGTGTAAATATCCAAGCAACAGAAGGTGAAGCTGGTTCTGCACCAACAATTAGAATTAGAGGTACTGGTTCTATTACAGGAAACTCAGGGCCTTTAGTAGTTGTAGATGGTATTGTTGTAGATTCAGATTTCTTAGGATCTATGGATATGAACGATGTTGAATCTTTTGAGGTTTTAAAAGATGCTGCTTCTGGTGCAATTTACGGTTCTAGAGGAGGTAATGGTGTTATTATGATTACTACAAAGAGTGGTAAGTCAGGAAAAACTAAATATTCTTACGGTACTTTTACTGGTTATAAAACTGCAAGAAAAAGTGATGCATATAATAGTACAGTTGCTCAAAATGCACAAGACGAATTAAACTATACTTATGGTTTAACAGATAAAACAAAATACAAACAATTAATTGGTGATCGTACAGATTGGCAAGATGTTATTTTTGATGGTGGAGCTATTACTAACCATGCATTTAGTGTTCGTGGAGGTACTGAAAAATTAAAGTTTAGTGCAGCTGTAAATTACTTGCATGATGAAGGTGTACTTTTAACAGATGATTTTAAGAAATACAGCTTTAATGGTAAAGTAGAATATAAAGTAAATGATAAATTATCTATTGGAGCACGTTTTAATCCTTCTTTTAATGAGAGAAGAAGATTTGATGGTTCTACTCATGATATTTTAAGACAACCTTCTTGGTTACCAGTTTATTTAGATGCAGATAATATCAAATTTGTAAATAGATTTAGAGATGGTGGTAAATATTCAGACGCTAAAATTGGAGATTATGCGCAACAACGTATGTTTGACGATTATGATTTAGTAGCAGGAGCACCAAGTACAGGTAGTGGAACAGATATTAGTAATACATCTAACACGAACCCAGCAGCAAAAATTTTAGAAAGAGATAGAAGAGATTTTAAATTAAAATTATTTGGAAGTTTATATGCAAACTATAAAATTACTGACGATTTAAGTTTAAAAACTGCGGTTTCTGGAGATTATTCTAGAACAAGACAATCTAGATACCAAGGTGTATTATCTAACAGAAACGGTGCAAGTGCATCTAGATTAGATAGTACAATGCAAAAATCATATCATATAGTTGTAGATAATATTTTATCTTACAGTAAAGATTTTGGTAACCATTCAGTTGGTGCTGTAGCTGGTGTTACTGCAGAAAAAACAAAATTAGAATTCGAAAGTGTTCAAGGTTCTGTTTTTACAGATGATTCTAGACAATACATTAATGCAGCTGCAAGTATTACAGACAGAAATCAATATGAATATGAAAATACATTATTATCATTTTTTACAAGAGTAAATTATGCTTTTGACGATAAATATTTAGCTTCTGCAAGTTTTAGAAGAGATGGTAGTTCTGTTTTTGGACCTAACAATAAATACGGAAACTTTGTTGCCTTATCTGGAGGTTGGAATATTCATAAAGAAGATTTCTTAAGCGATAGCGAAGTAATTAACAAATTAAAATTAAGAGTAAGTTACGGTGTTACTGGTAATAACGATTTTAGAACAGGAAACCGTTTAGTAGATAACTATCCTTACTTAGCAATATTAGATAATACTACTACAGGTGTTTCTGGTGGAAACCAATCTTTAGTTGTAAACCCTTTAAACATCGCTAACCCAGATTTAAAATGGGAAAGACAAGTAGAATTTAATCCTGGTGTAGATTTTAGTTTATTTAATAATTTTCTTACAGGTTCTGTAGATTATTACTCAAGAAAATCAGATCAATTATTATTATATAACCCAATATCTTCTACAACAGGTTTTACAAATGCACTTGTTAATTTAGGAGAAGTAGAAAATAGTGGTATAGAATTAGAATTAAGAACAAGAAACATTAACAAAGAAAACTTCAAATGGTCTTCTACTTTTATTGCTTCTAAAAATAAAAATCAGTTAAATGATTTTGCAGATTCTAATGGTCAAATTCAAAATGTAGATTCTAAAAGAGCTTCAGAGTGGATTAACTTAGAAGGAAACCCTATTTCATCTTTTTATGGTTGGGTAGTAGAAAGAGATATTCCTAGAGAATTTCTTAGTAATCCTTTCCATCCAATTGGTGCAGAAGCGCAAGATGTTTATGTAAAAGATTTAAACGGTGATGGTTTAATTGATGATGATGATAAAACAATCTTAGGAAACCCTTACCCAGATTTAGTATGGAGTTTCTCTAACGAATTTAAAGTTGGTGCAGTAGATTTTAGTTTCATGTTTCAAGGAAGTCATGGTGCAGAAATTAGAAACATGGGAGATCAATATATCTTAAATCACTTTAACAGTGGTCAAGATTTTATCTCAACAACTCCAAATCAAGAATTTATTAAGGAAAAAATATTTACAAATGATATTATTCAAGATGCATCTTATGTAGCATTAAGAAATGTAAATATTGGTTACACATTTAATAATTCTATTTTAGAAAAGATTAAAATGTCTAAAATGAGAGTTTATGTTTCAGGTCAAAACCTTATGTATTTAACAGCAAGTAATTATACTGGTTTTAACCCAGAGTCTGTAGATAATACAAGCGCAACTACTTACGGTTACCAAAGAGCTGGTGCACCTGTATTTAGTACTGTAACTGTAGGTTTAAATGTAGAATTTTAAGAAACAATGAATTTAAAAATAGAAAATATTATGAAACAAATTAAATTTTTAATTGTACTTGTAGTAGCTGTGTTTGTTTCTTCTTGTGAAGACACTTTTTTAACACCAGATCTTACAACAGGTATTAGTTCAGACGCTTATTTTACTTCGGCAGAAGAAGTTGAAACTGCAGTTATAAATATGTATGATGGTATACAAGGTTTTAATGCATTAAAAGATACTGGTTCTGGTTTAAATCATGGGGTTCAAGTAGAATTTTATGTTACAGAAATGCGTAGCGATAATACAAGAACTAAAAGTCAAGAAGGAGAATCTGCTCAGTTTGAGTTTTACACAATACAATCTACAAACGGTATTGTAGCAGATTATTATAGAAGTTATTATAATGTAATTTATAGAGCTAATTTAGTTTTAGCTAACTTAGAAGCAGCTGGTGCATCAAGCGCTCAGTTTGAAGCAGAAGCTAAATTTGTTAGAGCTTATGCATATTTTAATTTAGTTCGTCTATTTGGAGATATTCCTTTAATCGATAAAGTAATTGCTCCATTAGATAAAGAAACTTCTTTTACAAGAGTTGCTCAAAGTAATATTTATGAGTTAATTGTAACAGATTTACAAACTGCAGTAGCTAATTTAGATGATACTTTTAAAGATAGAGCATCTAAAGCTGGCGCAGAAGGTCTTTTAGCTAAAGTATTTTTAACATTAGGAAGACATGGCGAAGCACAAACATTATTAGAATCTATAATGAACCCAGCAAGAGGTTTTGGTTTAGAAACAGATTTTAAAGATGTATTTTATAACGAAGGAAATAAAGAAACAATTTTTTCTATTGGTTTTCTTGAAGGATCAAATGATGATAGTCAGAACTTTTCTGCAGAATGGTTAAATGCAGTTGGTAGAACAAGTGGTGTAAATTATGTAACTGTTGAAGCTAAAGCAGCTTTAGATGCAATGGGAGGTAATAGAGCAGCTTTGTCTTACAGAGAAGATTCTGCACAAGCAGGACAATATCAAGTAGTAAAATATTTGCCTAATGGAGATGCTAGTTTAGGTATACCTGCAACTTCAGCAGATCCTACTTCAGCAGGAAATGATTGGATTGTTTTAAGATATGCAGATGTTTTATTAATGCACGTAGAAGCTGTTATGGCAGGTAGTGCTTCAACATCAGATAGTGCTGCAATTAGTTCATTTCAAGCAGTTAGAAATAGAGCAGGCTTAACAACTGCTGTAACTTCAATATCTAAACAAGAATTATTAGATGAAAGAAGAGTAGAATTAGCTTTTGAAAATCACAGATTTTTTGATTTAGTTAGATTAGGAGAAGCTCAAAATGTTTTAGGATCTTTTTCTACTGCAAATGGGTTAGGTTTTACGGGTACAGATTTATTATTACCAATTCCGCAAATAGAAATTGGTTTAAGTAATGGATTGTTAACTCAGAATGCTGGGTATTAATTTTTACAAATAAAAAAAGAAATAATCATGATAAGATTAATCAATAAAAAACACAAATTAACTAACATAATGAGTTTATTCATTATGTTAGTATCAACAATTGCATTTATCTCTTGTGAAGAAAATGAATTGCCAGAAACGGGGTCTATAGAAGATTTAACACCTCCTTCAGCAAATTTTTCATATGTATCTTCAACAAGTGATTTTAAAACAATCTTGTTTACTAATTTATCTGCTAGTTCTTCAGATTTTGTATGGAGTTTTGGAGATGGAGGAACTTCAACAGAAGCAAATCCAGAATATACTTACTCAGCAGGAGAAGGTACTTATTCTGTAAAATTAATTTCTAAAGATGGTAATGATTTAACAGATGAAATTACTTTAGATGTATCTGTAGTAGATGTATTAATTCCAGTTTTTCAATGTCCAAGTTTCGAGTGTAGCGACAGATCTGTTTGGGGAGGTGGTAATTCATCTAGTCCTTATTCTGGTTCTGGTTCACCAACCCCTGCAGATGGTACTTCTGGAGCAAAGATAGGAGCAAATTCTACTTCTCAATTTTTAGATCAAACTATACTAGTTTCACCAAATACTAGTTATGTAGTTTCATTTTGGTTTGTAAGTAAATCTTCAGGTACACATGCAGGTAAATTGTTAATAGAAGATAAAGACGATAATACAGCTTTTATAAATGAAAATGTTCCTTTAAGTGATAATTCATCTACTTATGAGACAATTTCATACACTTTTACAACTGGTGCATCTACAGAAAACTTAAGGTTTTATATGACTGCAGGAGACGTAGAAGCTAGATTTGATTTAGTTGAAATTAAGAAAAATTAATATTTGATTTTATATGCTAATTCATCTTTTAAATAAGATGAATTAGTTTTAATACAAAGTGAAATTTATTTAGATTTTAATATTGTTTAATGCATTAAAATATATTAGTATTTAGAAGTCTTTTATTAAGTTTGGTAAAACAGTTAGTTTTTATATATTTATACTATTAAGCTGGTTAACCAGTTTTATAATTAAAATCTAGAATATGAAGTTAGAAGTACTTACTAAAAATGAAAATCAAGAGGTTCAAAACTCAATAATTATAGGAATTAGAGATCTAATTAACCATAAAAATTTAGAGCCAGGAGATAAGTTACCTTCTGAAAGAATGCTTTCAGAAAAGTTTGAAGTAAGTAGAAGTAACGTAAGAGAAGCAATACAAAAACTAGAGTTCTATGGTTTGTTAAAATCTAGACCTCAAAGTGGAACTTTTGTTGCAAATATTGGTGTAATTGCAATGAATGGTATGATCGAAGATATTCTTCGTTTAGATGAACCAGATTTTAAATCGCTTGTAGAGACAAGAATTTTGTTAGAATTAAAAACTGTAAGATTAGCAGCTTTAAGAAGAACAGAAGCAGATTTAAAAAATATGAGAGAAGCTTTAGAGGCTTATGAAGAAAAAGTAATTAATGGTAAAGATGCTGTTCAAGAAGATTTGTTATTTCATTTAGCAATAGCTAAAGCAAGTGGTAACAGTACAATGAACACTTTTATGTTAATTATTACACCAGAAATTATTACAAAATTTGAAAAGTACCATGTTTGTGATGCAGGTTTGTCTCAAAGAGGAATTGCAGATCATACAGCAATTTATAATGCAATTAAGGGCAAAGATGCACAATTAGCAAAACAAAAAATGAAAGAGCACTTTAAAGAGCTCTACAGATATTGTTACAATATAGAATAACAAAAAAAACTTAGAATGAAAATAAAAGGCTTACGATGGTGGATAATAACACTAATTTTTATAGCAACTGTTATTAATTACATAGATAGAACAGCGTTTGCGCTTTTATGGCCAGAAATGGGTGAAGATCTTGGTATGGACAAATCTGACTATGCCATAATGTTAAACATTTTTATGGCTTGTTATGCCGTTGGTAAATTTGCTTCAGGTAAATTATATGATAAAATTGGTACTCGTCTTGGTTTTACAGTTTCAATTATAGTTTGGTCTGTAGCTTCTGCTTTTCATGCATTTGCTAGAGGTATTATTACACTTTCAATATTTAGAGGACTTTTAGGTCTTGGTGAAGCTGGTAACTGGCCAGGTGCTGTAAAAAGTAACGGAGAATGGTTTCCTGTTAAAGAAAGAGCTACTGCACAAGGTATTTTTAATGCCGGTGCTTCTATTGGTAATGTTATTGCACCATTTGTAATCGTTTTCTTATACACAAGATTTGGTTGGAAAACTACTTATATAATTTTAGGTGCTGTAGGAATGTTATGGGTAATACCATGGTTATTCTTAAATAAATCTACACCAGAAAAACATCCTTGGGTAACACAAGAAGAAAGAGACTTAATTATTTCTGATAGAATTGATAAAACAGAATTAGTCTCTGAAGTAAAAACAAAAAGCCTATCTGTTGGTAAAATTTTAAGTTTTAAGCAATCTTGGGGAGTATTACTATGTAGGTTTTTTATTGAACCAATATGGTGGTTTTTCGCAGGTTGGATGCCAATTTATTTAAATGATAAATTCGATTTAAGTATAGAGCAAATAGCAAACACTATGTGGATTTCTTATTTAATGGCTGCTGCAGGTAGTATTTTAGGAGGTCTTTTTACAGGAGAATTAATGAAAAAATTCTCTGTTGATGTTGCCAGAAAAACAACTATTACAATTGGAGGAATATTAATATTAATTGCCTTTGTTAGTATTATTACTTTGGTAAAAGAAGGAGATTTTATGATGTTCATTTACTTTGCAGGTTTGGCATTATTTGGATTTCAGTTTGCAATTGGAAATATTCAAACAATTTCTAGTGATCTATTAAGAGGTTCTTCTGTAGGTACTCTTGCTGGTTTAGCAGGTACAATTGCAGCAGTATCACCAATGATTATGAACTGGTTTGTAGGGCAAATAACTACAAACTCTTATACACCTGCTTTTATTGCAATTTGTGTATCTGTAATTTTGGGAGTCTTATCAATTTTTATATTGATTAAAAAAATAGAACCCGTAGAAAAAAACATATCTAGAGTTTAAAAGAAAATAAATAATAAAATTAAATAAAAATAAAATGAGTAATACAGAAGGAAGAGTAGCAATAATTACAGGTGCTACTGGTGGAATTGGTTTTGAAGTAGCAAAAAGATTAGGAAATGATGGTTTTACCGTTATTTTAAATGGAATCGATGATAAAGCTGGTGCTGAAAGATTAAAAGAGTTATCTGATGCAGGAATTAATGCAGAATATTATGGTTTTGATGTAACAGATGAAAATGCTGTAACTTCAAATATTACTAAGATTGGTGAAAAATATGGTAAAATTGATGTTCTTGTAAACAACGCTGGTGGTTTAGGTGGAAGATCACGTTTTGAAGAAATGACAACAGAATTTTACAAGTTTGTAATGGCGTTAAACTTAGATTCAGCATTTTATGCATCTAGAGCAGCTATTCCTTTCCTAAAGAAAAGTGATTATGCTTCAATTATTAACTATACTTCTAATGCAGGATGGAATGCAGGTGGACCAGGAGCAGGAATCTATGGTACGTCTAAAGCAGGAGTTCATGCAATTACAAGAGCATTAGCAAAAGATTTAGCAGAATATGGTATTAGAGTGAATGCTGTTTCTCCAGGAACAATTGATACTCCTTTTCACGCACAAATTAAATCTACTAAACCAGAAGTTTTTGCTTCTTGGGCAAACAATATTATGTTAGGTAGATTAGGTCAACCAGAAGATGTTGCAGGTGTTGTTTCTTTCTTAGCAGGTAAAGATTCTGCTTTCTTAACAGCAGAAACTATTCAAGTAGGTGGTGGACAAGCATTAGGTATATAACAAGATTATATTTGAATTGGTTAAAACCTCTCTAAAATTATTTTTTTAGAGAGGTTTTTTTATCAGAAGAATCTCTTACAATTAACTCAGCATCTAAAATCTGTTTATTTAATTTCTGAGTTATAGGCTCCTTATTTTTATAATTTAAAAAAGTATTAGCAGCTAACTTTCCTATTTCTGCACTATGTTGATTCACACTTGTAATACTTGGCGTAACCATATCTGTAAATGGTTCATTACCAAAACCAACTAATGCAATTTCATTTGGTATTTTTATATTTTTTTCATTTAGAACCTGTAAAGCGCCCAATGCAGCATAATCACCAGCAACATAAACAGCATCTGGTCTGTTTTTTAGATTTAATAACTGTTGCATTTTCTCTCTTCCATTTTCAATAGATAAGTTTGTTTCTATTAAAAGTTCATCATCTAAGGGTAAATTATGTTTTTTTAATGCATCTATATACCCTCTAATTCTGTTGTTATATATTCTTGTACGTTTATACCCACCAATGTGTGCTATTCTTTTACAACCTTGTTCTAATAGGTGTTCAACTATTAAATGACTACTATTATAATCATCAATACCAATATAATCTACGTTTAAATCGTTTTCACCTCTATCAAATAAAATTAATGGAATTCCTTTAGATTTTATTTTTTCATAATATTGTAAATCTACAGTTTCGTTTGCCATAGAAGCAATAATACCATCTACCTGTGTAAACAATAAAGTATCTATACTATCGCATTCTTTCTTATAAGATTCATTAGACTGCGTAATAATTATATTGTATCCTTTAGCATTTAAAACCTCTTCTATATTTTGTATAACTGAGGAAAAAAAGTTGCTATTTGTTCTTGGTACAATTACACCAACTAAATTAGATTTTCCGCTTCTTAAAGCACTAGCTAAATGATTTGGTTGGTAATTTAAGTTTTCTGCAACTTGTCTTACTGCTTTTTTAGTCTTTTCACTAATTCTAGAATCGTTATGTAAAGCTTTAGAAACTGCAGCTGCAGAAATATTTAAAACGTTAGCAATATCTTTTATAGTAGTTTTCTTTTTTTTATTCAATTTTTCTTTATATTTGCTTAAACGTTTAAGCAAATATAGAACGATATTCTTAATAATCAAAATAGGCAATAGCAGAACCTGTTTTGATTTTATTTTTTCAGAATTGGTTAAACGTTTAAGCAAATAACTATAAATTATTAAAATTACAATTAAAATGGGTAAAGTAGTAACTTTCGGAGAGATCATGTTAAGATTAGCTCCACAAGGATTTTTAAGATTTTCACAAGCAAATAGTTTTGATGTTGTTTATGGTGGTGGAGAATCTAACGTAGCAGTATCTTTAGCAAACTATGGTGTAGATGTAGATTTTGTAACACGTTTACCAAAAAACGATATTGGGCAATGTGCAATGATGGAAATGAGAAAACGTGGAGTAAACGTTGATAAAATTGTTTGGGGTGGAGACCGTTTAGGAATTTATTTCTTAGAAACTGGTGCCGTTTCTAGAGGATCGAAAGTTGTTTATGATAGAGCACATTCTGCAATTGCAGAAATAGAATCTGGTATGATAGATTGGGATGCTGTTTTTGAAGGTGTAGAATGGTTTCATTGGACAGGTATTACGCCAGCAATCTCACAAGGTTCTGCAGATGTATGTTTAGAAGCTGTTAAAGCTGCTAGTGCTAAAGGAATTACTATTTCTACAGATTTAAATTATAGAGCAAAACTTTGGAATTTCTGTGACGATGCTCATAGAGAATCTATAATGACAGAACTAACCTCTTACTGTGATATTGTTTTAGGAAACGAAGAAGATGCAGAAATGCATTTTGGTATTAAACCAGATGGAGCAGCAGTACAAACTGCAGGACATGATGTTAAAGCAGAAGCTTTTTTATCAGTTTGTAAACAAATGACAGAAAAATTTCCAAGAGCTAAAAAAGTAATTACTACTTTAAGAGGTTCTATTTCTGCTTCTCATAATACTTGGGCAGGAGTTTTATATGATGGAAAAACAATGTTACAAACTCGTCAATACCAAATTACAGATATAGTAGATAGAGTTGGTGGTGGTGATTCTTTTATGGGAGGTTTAATCTACGGATTATTAAAATACCCAGAAGATGATCAAAATGCATTAGACTTTGCAGTTGCAGCATCTTGTTTAAAACACACAATTAAAGGTGATGCCAATTTAGTAACAGTTGCAGAGGTAGAAAAATTAATGGGTGGTGATGCTTCTGGTAGAGTTGCTCGTTAAAAAATAAAATAGTTTGATTATTTGAATATAATTGAGTTCTAAAGTCAATTATATTCAATTTTAAAAAATAAATTATGGCTCAATTTACAAGATTAGAAGTAGCACAAGTTATGAAAGACACAGGAATGGTTCCTTTATTTTTTCATAATGATTTAGAAGTAAGTAAAAAAGTTTTAAAAGCATGTTATGATGGTGGAGCTCGTTTAATGGAGTTTACTGCTAGAGGAGATTTTGCTCACGAAGTTTTTGGAGAATTAACAAAATATGCTATTAAAGAATTACCAGGAATGGTTATGGGTGTAGGTTCTGTAACAGATGGTGCAGCAGCCTCTTTATATATGGCTTTAGGAGCAAATTTTATTGTAACTCCTGTTTTAAGAGAAGATATTGCAATTGCCTGTAATCGTAAAAAAGTATTATGGTCTCCTGGTTGTGGCACATTAACAGAAATTGCAAGAGCAGAAGAATTAGGTTGCGAAATAGTAAAATTATTTCCTGGTGATATTTATGGTCCTCAGTTTGTAAAAGGTATTAAAGGGCCACAACCTTGGACGAGTATTATGCCAACTGGTGGTGTATCTCCAACAAAAGAAAATTTAGAAGGTTGGTTTAATGCAGGTGTAACTTGTGTTGGTATGGGCTCTAAATTAATGGCAAAAGATGCTGATGGTAATTTTGATTACGCTAAAATTGAAAGTAATACTAAAGGAGCTTTAGATATTATTAAATCTCTAAGAAAATAATAGTATTTTTAACTTTTTAAATATAACAACCCTTCAATATTTAAATTGAAGGGTTTCTTTTTTTTATGAAAAATAATTCTGCCATTTTTTATATGATATTTAGTGTAATTGCTTTTGCAATAATGAATGCTATTATAAAATATCTAACAATTTTTAACGTTTATCAAGTGGTTTTTTTTAGATCTATAGGAACACTTTTTTTTACAATTCCATTAATTTTAAAATATAAATTACCAATATTTGGAAGTAATAAAAAGTTGCTTTTTTTAAGAGCTTTTTTTGGTGTTATTTCTATTACTTGCTTTTTTCAATCTCTAAATTATTTAGCTGTTGGTACTGCTGTATCATTAAGATATACATCACCAATTTTTGCTGCAATATTTGCCGCCATTTTTTTAAAAGAAAAAGTAAAAAATATTCAGTGGTTATTGTTTTTTATTGCCTTTTTGGGTGTTTTAATTATAAAAGGCTTTGGTGTAGACGTAAATACAATTGGTTTGCTATTAATTATTACTTCTGCTATATTCTTAGGTTTAATTTTTGTAGTTATTCGTAAAATAGGAAACTCTGAAAATCCTTTAATAATTATAAATTATTTTATGACGCTAGCTTTTATATTTGGTGGAATAATGTCTATAGATAACTGGAGAAATCCCAATACAATAGAATGGGTTTTATTGTTAAGTAGTGGTGTTTTTGGTTATTTTGGTCAGTTATACATGACAAAAGCTTTTCAGTCTAGTGAAACAAATATTATTGCACCATTAAAATATTTAGAAGTAATTTTTATGATTATTATAGGAGCTATATGGTTTAATGAAGAATATAACCTTTTAAGTCTACTAGGTGTTTTTTTAATTCTCTTAGGTTTAGTTTATAATATTTATTTGAAAAGAAAGAAGAATTAGAAATATAAATTTTTTTAAACAAAAAACCTCAACTAAATAGTTGAGGTTTTTACTTGTACTCAAGGTGGGAGTACCTAAGTTTTTAAACATATTTAATCTCCTTTAAAGCCTTTAAAACAATATTAATAGTATAGTGTTATCAATAGATTCAAATGTAAGTTTCGATTTATATTAAAATTTAGCCACCTTTTTTGACACCTATTTAATGAGATTTCATATATTTGACTATATATGCAAGTTACATTTAGTTTAAGAAAGGAAAAGATAGATAAGAATAGTTTAATGCCTGTTCAGATGACTATCCATATAAATAGTATTCGAATAAGAAAAAATATAAAAGGTGTTAAATGTTCTGATAAACATTGGAAAATTAAAGATCAAAGGATTAAGCCGAACTTAAAAAATGAATCCTACAACTATAATATTGAGTTCAATAAAATAATAGATGAAGAAGAAACTGCTGTGAAAAAGCTCTTCAGATTTATTTTACTTAATAATATTACACCTTCAAAAGAATACATTTCTGAAAAACTTAAAAATGGATTAGAGAAAATAAATTTAACTCATGAATTTTTTAAATCATTTGAGGAATTTAAAGAAATTAGTAAGTCAACCAAAGTACCAAGAACTATTAAGTCTTATGTTACCACAATAAATTTTTTAAAAGATTTTGAAACTTCAACTGGGTCGAAACTTACATTTGAATCTATTGATAACACTTTCTTTGAAAAATTGCAGGATTATACTTTCACAGATAGAAAAAACAAGAATAGTTATTTTGCATTTATAGTAAAAGTTTTGAAGACTTTTATGAACTGGGCTTTCGATAAAGAATACCACACTAATCTTAAATATAAACGATTCAAAGCCAGAGAGGATGATACAGAAATTATCTATTTGACAATGGATGAGTTAATGAAACTTTATAATCATGATTTTGAATCACCGAGATTAAACCAAGTTTCTGACATGTATGTGTTTAATTCTGTAACAGGTTTGAGGATATCAGATTACAAGGCTCTAAAGCCATCAAATATAAAAAGTGACCATTTGTTAGTTACTATTCAGAAAACTAAAGCAATTAACACTAAAATACCTTTAAATAAGTTTTCTAAAGAAATTTTAGGAAGGTATAAAGATACAATTCATGAACCTTTACCTGTAATTTCTGATCAGAAATTTAATAAGTACATTAAAGAATGTTGCAAAATAGTTGAGATAAATACATTAATAACAAAAACTAGATTTGTAGGACAAAAGAAAGTAGAAAAAACAGTTCCTAAATATGAATTAATAACCTCACATACTGCACGTAAGACTTTTGTAACTAATTCTTTAATTTTAGGAATGAAAGAAATTGTAGTTAGAAATATAACTGGTCACAAGAAAGAAGAAAGCTTCAGGCGCTATGTAGCTATAGCCGAGGATTTTAAGAGGAAAGAAATGGATAATACTTGGGATAAAATATGATGATTAATCCATATAGAATACAACCAAACGAGGATTTGGAAATAGAAGATGTTTTAAATAAAGAAGAAGAGTTAATTAATGATAAAATTCAATTACTTCTTTTTCTTTTAAAAAAATATCTTTCAAACTTTTATCATGGAGCAGAACGTTTTCATAGATCTGATGGAGCATTAGATTTAATGAACTATTTATCAGATATTCAAAATTTAAAATTCGATAAATGCTCTTACACAAAGTTAAATTTAATAATTGTTGAAAAATTAAGAAATGTAATTTTTGATATTAATAAAATGTATTCAATTCATGATATTAATGAAACATCAGTAAAAAATGATGCTCGATTTATCTCAATTAGTCCTTTTTTATATGATCTTAGAACCTGGAGTGAATTTATTGAAGTTCTTTGCAGAAAGCACTATTCAAAAGATTTAAAAAGCTTTAAAACTAAAACAGAATTATCTATAAAAAGTAATTTAAACTATTTGAAAATAAATATAATATGGAACTTAAATGAAGAAGTTCATTATTTATTGAGCCCTGAAGATTTCTATAAGATTGATGAAGAAAAAGATAATTTAGATATTATTAAAGATTTAGATTTTATAAAAGAGAAAGATATAATCTCATACGAATTCCAACAAAACAATAGTCATAGTCGAAGATTTATATTTGAATCTAAAGTTTTTGTAGATCTTTTAAATTCAATCAACTTAAAATTTAAAGTAAAAACTCAGTTAACAAAATTTGATATTCAATTAGATAAAAAACAATTAGTTTATTTATATGTTGAATTGGAACAGCAATTAAACTTTTTTGATATAGAAACAACCAAAGAAATTTGGTGCGATGTTCTTCTAAATAAGTTTATTGAAACAAAAAGAATCAAATTTACACCAAAGAATAATAGTCAGTTATATTATTTTTTTAAGCTTTTAGCTAATTTTTCAGTAGACAGTGAAATTAAAAACTTCTACTTACATGACAAATTTTTGAATAAAAATAATAGTATTAAAGATAAATATGATTCTAATAAACAATCATTTTCTAAGGCGATAAAAGCTCACTCTACCTTTAAAGGAAAAAGGATTTTAGACAATATTTTTAAAGATATCGTAAATAAATAGTTTACTTAGTAAACCCAAAAGTAAACATTTAGGAAATTTCATTTTCCTTTAAGTCAAATTTGCATCAGTTAATTATAACTTTAATTAAAACTGATAAAAGTATGTCAAACGTATTATTTTACACTCACACTAAACAAGATGCGAAAAGTTTAATTCGATTAATTGTTAATGAAATCCGTCAAACAGAATTAATTGATTCAACAATTTCTTCAGAAGACGAAAAACTCTCCCAAACTGCAGCAGCAAAATTTTTAGAAATTTCAATAACTACCATAATTGCTTGGCGTAAATCTGGAAAAATTCCAAGAGATGCATACATGCGTATTGGTAGACCTGTTTTTTATTCCAAGAAAAAATTAATAGCACAAGGGTTTGGCAAAAATTTTTAGATTATGGATAATAAAGAGCCTTCTTATTATTCCATTTTACCTGCCCCTGTTAGATATGATAAAAGACTCTCGCCTAGTTCTAAAATATTTTATGCAGAAATAACTTCCTTAACTAATAAATTAGGTTTTTGCTTTGCCAGTAATAGATACTTCCAAAATTTATATAAAGTTTCAATGCAAACAATTAATAATTGGCTAAAACAGCTTGAAGAGTTCGGTTATATTAAAAGGCATATTTATAGAGAAAAGGGTAGTAAAGAAATTTTGAATAGGTATATCACAATTTTTGAAAAGCCTATACAAATA
>CAXBIR010000070.1:0-16943 GCA_963975825.1 uncultured Polaribacter sp. | reverse complement strand
AAAATATTTTTTATAAGCAGGCCAATTTTTATCTTCATTTTGTACGTCTGCCTTGTCTAATAAGCCAAGTTTCAATAATTCAGAAGTCATAATATCTCCAACTTCTACATGGTAATCTTTCCAAATAGTTCCTGGAATTAATAATTTTGTAGCCTCTTTTTTAACATGATTTACTGCATTGTAAACTGCTTTTTGTCTATCAGAAAAACGTCCAGAAACAGGTACAGTTCTAGATAAATCACTTTTATAGTTTGCGTATTCTGCAGCAATATCAAATAAAATTAAATCGCCAGCTTTACATTCTTGGTTGTTTTCTATATAATGTAAAACATTTGCATTGTTACCAGAAGCAATAATTGGTGTGTATGCAAAACCTTTAGATCTGTTTCTAACAAATTCATGCAATAGTTCTGCTTCAATTTCATATTCCCAAACACCAGGTTTTATAAAGTTTAAAATTCTACGGAAACCTTTTTCTGTAATATTACAAGCATGTTGCATTAAGTCTAATTCTATTTTGTCTTTTACAGAACGTAAGCGTTGTAAAATAGGATTACTTTTAGCAACAGAATGTGCTGGGTATTTAGCTAATAACCATTTTGTAAAACGGTCTTCTCGTGTTTCTGTAGAAACATTTGCTCTATAATGTTCGTTAGTATTTATGTAAAAATTATCTGCGTAAGAAGACATTTCAAATAATACTTTTTCTAAATCTTGTAACCAATAAACGGTTTTAACGCCAGAAGTTTCTAAAGCAGCTTCTTTTGTAAGTTTTTCACCTTCCCAAACAGCAATATGGTCGTTAGTTTCTGTAAGAAATAAAACTTCTCTTAAATTCTCATTAGGGCAATCTGGAAAAAGCATTAAAACACTTTCTTCTTGGTCTACACCAGATAAATAAAAGATATCTCTATGTTGTTCAAAAGGCATGGTGCTATCTGCACTAATAGGATAAATATCATTAGAATTAAAAACAGCAATACTCTTTGGTTTCATTTCTGAAGCAAAGTTTTTACGGTTTTTTATAAATAATTGTGAGTCTATTTTATGGTATTTCATACGAGTAATTTTGTTTGATGTACAAAGGTAACAATATTTAGAGGATGGTGTAATGACTTATTATTTTAGCTATAATTAAAAAGCCTTTTCTATTTTAAAATAGAAAAGGCTTTTTGTAAGGCTTATAATATGTTTTTATTTCTAGTAACGTTTCTTTTTTGGAGCGCCAGTTCTTCCTCTACCAGATGGTTCAGAAGGTTTGTTTCCTTTAAAGTGAGGTTTACTTTTTGGTTTATTTCCTTGTGATGAACCCCCTTTTTTCTTTTTACCAAAAGAACCTTTACTTTGCGAAGCTGCTCTTTTTGGTCCTGCAGTATCTGTAGGTTCAAAGCCCTCTACGATATTAGATTTTATTTTTTCTTTCAGTATTTTTTCAATTTCACTTTGGTACTCACTTTCTTCACTACAAACCAAAGAAATTGCTTCTCCAGCTGCACCAGCTCTACCAGTTCTACCAATTCTATGTACATAATCTTCTGGTACATTAGGCAATTCGAAGTTAATTACATGAGGTAATAAAGGAATGTCTAAACCACGCGCAGCAATATCTGTTGCAACTAAAGCCTTTATAGTACCATCTTTAAAGTTTTTTAAGGCTTTTGTTCTTGCTCCTTGGCTTTTATTACCATGAATTGCAGCAGCAGAAATTCCAGATTTTACTAATTTTTCTGTCAGTTTATTCGCACCGTGTTTTGTTCTAGTAAATATTAAAACTTGGTTCCAACTTCCGTCTTTTATCAATTTAATAGTAAACTCAGTTTTTTTGTTTTTATCTATCTTGTAAACAATATGAGTTACTTTTTTTGCTGTTGAATTTTGTGGAGCAGTTTCAACAGAAACTGGGTTTCTTAAAATACCTTCTGCTAACTTTTTAATATCTTTAGAAAACGTTGCAGAAAACATTAAGTTCTGTCGTTTTTCTGGCATAAAGCTAATAATTTTGTTAATATCTCTAACAAAACCCATATCTAGCATTCTATCTGCTTCGTCTAAAATTAAAATATCTACTCTTTTAAAAGAAACAGCTTTTCTATCGTGTAAATCTAATAACCTTCCTGGTGTTGCTACTAAAATATCTACTCCGTTTTTTAAAGTAGCAATTTGTGGTTTTGCGTTAACACCACCAAAAACTACGGCAGATTTTATGTTTACGTATTTACTGTATTCTCTTACGTTATCATGCACTTGTGCGGCCAATTCTCTTGTAGGCGTTAAAACTAATGCACGTAAAGGTCTGTATTTTGGGTGTTTTGTTTCAGATAAATATTGCAAAACGGGTAATGTAAAACCAGCAGTTTTACCTGTACCTGTTTGTGCTGAAGCTAAAATGTCTTTACCTTCTAATATATGTGGAATTGCTTTTTCTTGTATTGGTGATGGTTTGGTGTATCCTTTCTCTTCAACTGCTTTTACTAGCTCTGGAGATAAACCTAAATCTTTAAATGTCATAGAAATTATTTTTGAAAGCAACTTTATGTAGTTGTTTCAGCCTGCAAAGATACATTCTTTAAAATTGAAGAAGAATATTTCTTAACAATCCTTTTTATGTTAATTTTTTTGATATTGATTATACAAGTGGTAATTTCATCCCTTCAAACCAAACTTCAATTTTATGAAATCTATTTTTAAGTTCTTATTACTGTTTCTTTCAGTAGGATTAATTGCTCAAAACCCAACCACTTCCGATGTTATTCAGAAATCTTTAGACAAAAAATCTAAGATGATGCAGTCTTCATTAGTAAAAAATGTAACTTTTACTAATATTGGACCAACTGTTATGAGTGGTCGTGTTTCAGATGTTTCTGTAAACCCAAATAATTCTGCAGAGTTTTATGTTGGTTATGCATCTGGTGGTCTTTGGTATACAAATAATAACGGAACAACTTTTACACCAGTTTTAGACAATTCGCCAACACAAAATATTGGTGATATTGCTGTAGATTGGCAATCTGGAACAATTTGGGTTGGTACAGGTGAAAAAAACTCTTCTAGATCTAGTTATGCTGGTATAGGAATGTTAAAATCTACAGATAAAGGTGCAACATGGCAAAACGTAGGTTTGTCAGATTCTCATCATGTTAGTAGAATTTTAATAAACCCAAAAAATGCAAATGAAGTAATTGTTGGTGTTATTGGTCATTTATATTCTTCAAACGTAGAAAGAGGAATTTTTAAAACATTAGATGGGGGTAAAACTTGGACAAAGTCTCTTTTTATAAATAAAGATACAGGTGTTATAGATGTTGCTGTTGCACCAGAGAATTTTAATATAATGTATGCAGCTTCTTGGGAAAGAGAACGTAAAGCTTGGAATTTTGATGGAGATGGAAGTAATTCTGCCATTTATAAAAGTACAGATGCTGGTTCTTCTTGGACAAAAATTGCAGACAATAGTGGTTTTCCTACCGGAAGTGGAGTTGGTAGAATTGGTTTAGCTGTTTTTAATGAAAACACTGTGTATGCTTTACACGATAGTCAGTTTAGAAGACCAAAGAAAAAAGGAAGTAAAGTTTCTTCAGATGAATTAACAAAAGAAGATTTTAAAACAATGTCTTCTAATGTTTTTTTAGAATTATCTGATAAGAGATTAAACACATATTTAAAAGACAATGGTTTTCAAGAAAAATACAGAGCACAAAATGTAAAACAAATGGTGCGTGTTGGTTCTTTAAAACCAATAGATTTAGCTAGTTATTTAGAAGATGCAAACTCAATAATGTTCGATACGCAGGTTATAGGAGCAGAGGTTTTTAAAACAACAAATGGTGGTAAATCTTGGAAAAAAACACATGATAACTTTTTAGACGGAGTTTATAGTTCTTATGGTTATTACTTTGGTGAAATAAGAGTAGACTTACAAGATGAAAAAGGAATTTATGTTTTAGGAGTTCCTATTATTAAGTCTAAAGATGGTGGAAAAACATTTACATCTATAAGTAAAGAAAATGTACATTCAGACCATCAAGCATTATGGGTAAATCCTAAAAAATCGGGTCATATTTTAAATGGAAACGATGGAGGATTAAATCTTTCTTATGATGATGGAGAAAACTGGATAAAGTTAAATGATCCTGCAGTTGGGCAGTTCTACTCTGTTTATGCAGACAATCAGAAAAACTACAAAGTTTATGGTGGTATGCAAGATAATGGTGTTTGGGTCGCAGATAATAATGCTAGAATTAATAAAGGTTGGCAACAATCTGGTCAAAACCCTTATGAGTCTATAATGGGTGGAGATGGGATGCAGGTTCAGGTAGATGATAGAAACCCTAACATTGTTTATACAGGTTCTCAGTTTGGAAATTACTATAGAGTAAATAGAGAAACAGGCAGAAATACTTATATACAACCAAAACATACTTTAGGAGAAACTCCTTATAGATTTAACTGGCAAACACCAATTCATTTATCTAAACACAATCAAGATATTTTATATTTAGGAGGTAATAAGTTACACCGTTCTTTAAATAAAGGAGATGATTGGGAAACTATTTCTGGAGACTTAACAACAGGAGGAAAAAAAGGAAATGTTGCTTATGGTACTTTAACTTCTATATCAGAAAGCCCATTTCAATTTGGTTTAATTTATGTAGGTTCAGATGATGGTTATATTAATGTAACAAAAAACGGAGGAGGAAGTTGGACGCGTATTTCTAATAATTTGCCACAAAATTTATGGGTAACAAGAGTTATTGCTTCAAAATTTAAGAAAGAACGTGTTTATGCAACATTAAATGGTTACAGATCAGATGATTTTACAACCTATGTTTATGTTTCTAATAATTATGGGGAAACGTGGGAGAATATTGGAAACTCAATTCCTACTTCAGCAGTAAATGTAATAAAAGAAGATTCTGAAAATGAAAACATACTTTATTTAGGAACAGATAATGGTTTGTATATTTCTTTTAATAAAGGAAATTCTTGGGAAGCATTTGCTAATAATTTACCAAATGTTGCAGTGCATGATTTAGTAATTCAGCCAACGGCAAAACACCTAATTGTTGGTACACATGGTAGAAGTTTGTATAAAACTAGTGTTGCTGCTATTCAAGAAATGACAAGTGAAGTTTTAGAAAAAAATAGTCATATTTTTAATATAAAAGATATAAGAAGAAGTAGTAGATGGGGAAGCTCTTGGAGTCAGTGGAGAGATGCTTTTACGCCAGAAATTACCATTCCTTTTTATACTAAATCTAATAATAAAGTTACTGTAGATATTTACTCTAAAGATGTAAAAGTAAACTCTATTTCTATAGATGCAAGCAGAGGTTATAATGAATTTTTGTATGACGTATCTTTTTCTAAGAAAGGGAAGAGAGCATATGAAAAAGCAAATAAAAAAGCAGCTTTAAAAGAAGCTAAAAATAAAGTTTTCTATTTACCAAAAGGAACCTATACTGTAAAAATTGGTGAAACAGAAAGTGAGTTTCAAATAAAATAATAAAAATTAAAAAAGTTTAATAAAAACGATTAAGATATTTTATACAGAATTTCTTAATCGTTTTTCTTTTTTAAAATTGAGTCTATATAGTTATGAAAAAATTACTGGTTTTATTCTTCTTCTCATTTTCATTATCAATGAGTGCACAATCAGATTTAAAAAACTTTTTTAAATTATCTGGTCCTATTAAAACTTGGGTTATTTTTCATCCTTTTAAAGCGAAGTTGTCTTTGAAAATTTCTAATGAAACTAATAAGGTTTCAGATTCTATAAGAAAAACAAACCTGTTAGATAAAGATGCTTCTGGTGGACAAGTAGATGCTTTTAGACATGCCTATTGGATGGCAAGATTACGTCAAGAAATTGGTAAAAGAGCAGCAAGATCTTTAGGGAAAGCTCATGAGAAAGATAATTACATTACTTATAAGAAGAGAAAATTAGAAGATGGTGTTGTGCCAGATGAAATTTCATCAGAAATGGATTTACATAATAATGAAGAAGGTTTAAAGTTAGCAACCAAAGGAAGTAAAGTTTCTAGAAAAGGTTTAATTTATAGAATTGTAAATGCAATTAAAACCGGAAAAATGAAAATTATTAAAAAAGATAAGAAAGGTAATTTTTTAACTTGTGAAGGAAAAATCATTTCTGCAGAAGAATTAAAAGGAACTTGGAAAAATAACAAGTGTTTAGTTATTTCTAATAGTATTTAATTAGTAAATTAACAAAAAGGTTGATTTTTGTTAAAGCTTTAACTTATTATTTATAATAATTCTAAATACAAACGAAAACGTTGTAATTTCCTTGTACTACGTTTTGTTAAGCCGTATTTTTGTACTATAAATTAAACTAATATATACAATGAGCGGATTTTTTAAATCTTCAATTGGAAGAAAAGTATCGATGGCGCTATCAGCGTTTTTCTTAATGTTCTTCCTTCTTCAGCATTTAGCAATAAACATTTTATCGGTTTTTAGCCCAGAAACTTTTAACGAAGTATCGCATTTTATGGGTACAAATCCTTTAGTACAATTTGCATTACAACCTGTCTTAATTTTTGCAGTTGTTTTTCATTTTGTAATGGGTTTTATTTTAGAGCTAAAAAACAAAAAAGCACAAGGGGTTTCTTATGCTAAAAATAATGGTGCTGCAAATTCTACTTGGATGAGCAGAAACATGATTTATAGTGGAATTACAATTTTAGCTTTTATTGTTTTACACTTTATAGATTTTTGGTTTCCAGAAATTAATACAAAATTCATTCAAGGAGATTGGTCTGGTGTAATGGAAGGTGTAGATGGTTATAGATATCATGAAGAATTGGTGCATAAATTTTTACATCCTGCAAGAGTAGCAGCTTATGTTGTTGCATTTGTGTTTTTAGGTTTGCATTTAGCACATGGTTTTACATCAGCATTTCAATCTGTTGGTGCAAATTCATTAAGAAAGAAATTAGAAAAATTAGGTTTAGCGTATTCAATTATAGTTCCTGCAGGATTTATTTTTATTGCACTTTATCATCACTTAAACCATTAATCGTATAAAAAATTATGGCTTTAGATTCAAAAGTACCTCAAGGTCCATTAAAAGATAAATGGACAGATTATAAAAATCATATTAATTTAGTAAACCCTGCAAACAAACGTCATATAGATGTTATTGTTGTGGGTACAGGTTTAGCAGGTGGTTCTGCTTCTGCAACTTTAGCAGAATTAGGCTACAATGTAAAATCTTTTGCTTACCAAGATTCTCCTAGAAGAGCGCATTCTATTGCAGCACAAGGAGGTATTAACGCAGCAAAAAATTATCAAGGAGATGGAGATTCTACTTACAGATTATTTTACGATACTGTAAAAGGTGGAGATTACCGTTCTCGTGAATCAAACGTATACAGATTAGCAGAGGTTTCTGCAAATATTATAGATCAATGTGTGGCACAAGGAGTTCCTTTTGCACGTGATTATGGTGGTCTTTTAGACAACCGTTCTTTTGGTGGAGTTTTAGTTTCTAGAACTTTTTATGCAAAAGGGCAAACAGGGCAACAATTATTGTTAGGTGCTTATTCTGCAATGAACCGTCAAATAGCTCGTGGTAAGATTGAAATGTTCAATCGTCATGAAATGTTAGATGTTGTTATTGTAGATGGTAAAGCAAGAGGTATTATTGCACGTAACTTAGTTACAGGAGAAATAGAACGTCATTCTGCACATGCAGTTGTTATTGCTTCTGGTGGTTATGGTAATGTATATTTCTTATCTACCAATGCAATGGGATCTAATGTAACTGCAGGTTGGAAAGTGCATAAAAAAGGAGCATATTTTGCAAACCCTTGTTATACACAAATTCACCCAACATGTATTCCTCGTTCAGGAGATTATCAATCTAAATTAACATTGATGTCTGAATCATTGAGAAATGATGGTAGAATTTGGGTTCCAAAAAACATGGATGATGTAATGGCAATTAGAGAAGGTCGTAAAAAACCAACCGATTTGTCTGAAGAACAAAGAGATTATTATTTAGAAAGACGTTACCCTGCATTTGGTAACTTAGTACCACGTGATGTTGCATCTAGAGCAGCAAAAGAACGTTGTGATGCTGGTTATGGTGTAAATGCAACAGGTGAAGCTGTATATTTAGATTTTGCTTCTGCTATAACTCGTTATGGTAAAGAACAAGCTAAAATTCATAATATAAACAATCCATCAGATGCTAAAATTTACGAATTAGGGCAAGCAATTGTTGAAGCTAAATATGGAAACTTATTTCAGATGTACGAGAAAATCGTAGATGAAAACCCATATGAAACTCCAATGATGATATATCCTGCAGTACACTATACAATGGGTGGTGTTTGGGTAGATTATAATTTAATGACTACGATACCTGGTTGTTACGCAATCGGAGAAGCAAACTTCTCTGATCATGGTGCAAACAGATTAGGTGCTTCTGCATTAATGCAAGGTTTAGCAGATGGTTATTTTGTATTACCTTATACTATTGGAGATTATTTGGCCGATGATATTAGAACAGGAAAAATATCTACAGATAGCCCAGAGTTTGAAGCAGCAGAAAAAGAAGTTGCAGACAGAATAAAATTCTTTATCAATAATAAAGGAACACATTCTGTAGATTATTACCACAAAAAATTAGGTAAAATTATGTGGGATAAATGTGGAATGTCTAGAAACAAAGCAGGTTTAGAAGAAGCTATTGTAGAAATTTCTGAATTAAGAAAAGATTTCTGGGAAAACGTAATTGTACCAGGAACAGATACAGAATATAACGAACAATTAGCAAAAGCTGGTAGAGTTGCAGATTTCTTAGAATTAGGAGAATTGTTTGCAAAAGATGCTTTGGTAAGAGAAGAATCTGCTGGTGGGCATTTTAGAGAAGAACACCAAACAGAAGAAGGAGAAGCAAAGAGATTAAAAGAATTTCAATTTGTTTCTGCTTGGGAATATAAAGGAGAACCAAAAGATGCAGTATTGCATAAAGAAGAATTGGTTTACGAGAACATAGAAGTTAAAGAAAGAAGTTATAAATAAGATAGACATTATGAATTTAACACTTAAGATTTGGAGACAGAAAGACTCATCTACAAAGGGTCAAATGGTAGATTATAAGGTTACTGAAATTTCAGAACATATGTCTTTCTTAGAAATGATGGATGTTTTAAATGAACAATTAGTAAATGCTGGTGAAGAGCCAGTTGCTTTTGATCATGACTGTAGAGAAGGAATTTGCGGTATGTGTTCTATGTATATTAATGGAGAAGCTCATGGGCCAGATAGAGGCGTTACAACTTGTCAATTACACATGCGTATGTTTAAAGATGGCGATACTATAACAATAGAGCCATTTAGAGCAGCTGCTTTTCCTGTAATTAAAGATTTAGTTGTAGATAGATCTTCTTTTGATAGAATACAGCATGCAGGTGGTTATATCTCTGTAAATACTTCAGGTAATACACAAGATGCAAACTCAATTCCTATTTCTAAACATGCAGCAGATGAAGCTATGGATGCAGCAACTTGTATTGGTTGTGGTGCTTGTGTGGCTACATGTAAAAACAGTTCTGCAATGTTATTTGTAGGTGCAAAAGTATCTCAATATGCTTTATTACCACAAGGGCAAGTAGAAGCTGCAGATCGTGTGCAAAACATGGTTGCACAAATGGATTTAGAAGGTTTTGGAAACTGTACAAATACAGGTGCTTGTGAAGTTGAGTGTCCTAAAGGAATTTCTTTAGACAACATAGCAAGAATGAATAGAGAACTAATGAAAGCTAATATATAAGAATATAACTTTTACTATTTTATAATAAAAAACCCAAAACTAAACTTAGTTTTGGGTTTTTTTATGCTATAAATTTATATCTATATCTTTAAAAAAATCTTTTGGAGAAATTTTTAATTTATATAAAATTAGAAGAAGTCTTTCTGTATCTAATTTAGTTTTACCTTTTTCTAGTTTAAAGTAACCACTTTCTGTTAAACCAACAAAATCTGCAATATCTATTTGTGTGTAACCTGCCGCTATTCTTAATTTTATAATTTTTTGTAATATAAAATTATAAGTGTTATTTAATTCTTTTTCTTCTTCTACGCTATGCATTACTTTATCTTAATTATAGTAACAAATAGTGTTAACTTATTTGCAGTTGGTTATTTAAAAGATAATTAGGTTCTACGTCCAATATATCAGCAATTTCTAACATGCGTCTAAAATTTAAATCTGTTTTACCCTTTTCTATTTTATAGTAACCACTTAAAGAAATGTCTAATTTATCAGCTACATCTGTTTGTGTTAAACCTAGCCTTTTTCTTCTATAAATAATCTGTTTTAAAACAGCATTAATTTGTAGATCTACTTTTTGAAGTGTGTTGTTATCATTCATTTTACAGCAATTTGTTGAACTTATTTGGGTTTAATAACCAATAGTTATTAGTACTAATTCTTTTTCTCCTTTCAAAAGTAAGGAAAAAAAATGTATTTAACTTTCCAAATTGGACTAGCTGAAAACAGTATGTTTTGGGTATCCCTGAATTCAGCTAGTCCAAATCGGGTGGGTAGTTTTTTAGGATTATTAAAAAATAAGTTTCATCTTTGGATGAGAGAAAAATGCTATGAAAAAGAAAAGTTTCTCTACAATATAGTTTTAAGTAGCCTTTTTAGGCAATTTAGAAACCCAAAATAAATAAACTTTTATCGTTTAAATTCATAAAATAAAAATATCACTTTATTACAAAAGTGATGATATAAGCGTTTTTGTATGCTGTTTATTTTATTGAAGAAAATAGAATTAAAAAGAAAACCTCTGCTTGCAGATTTAAGAAATATAAAAATTACTAAATAAATTCATTAATTAAGATTTTAGTCTAATAGTATTAAGTAATACAAACTAGCCAAAGTGTTGCAAAAATAAGGCTTTTTCTACAAGTTTTTAGAGATTTTTAGACTTGTTTACTCATTTAAAATCTTAAAAAATTAAATTAATAAACCCTTTTAAAATGGGTTATAAATTTTATAAAATGAAAAAATTAATTTTAGCTTTAGTATTTGTCGCTTCATTAAGTATGATGAGTTTTACACTGATAAATGAAACTGAAGATGAAAATGAGGTTTTTGAAGAAGTTGGAAGAAAATGTGTTGATGAAGCTATGTTATGGGTTCAACAAGCAATTGATTATGGTCTTGGAGATGGCGAATTGAATGGAGAGTATTTTTCAACTTACATGAATATTTATATGTCTCACTACGAAGAATGTATGGAATAATTATAATTGGTAGAGTTGAGATTTCATCTCTACCTTTTTTAAAAAATATAAAATGAAAAAAATAATATTAAGTTTAATTATTTTTCCCGCTTTTGTTTGTTTTTCACAAGGTAAAATTACTTATAGTATAAGTTTTAATGGGCCAGATTTTTCTAAATTAGAAAAAAAGAAAATTCCCCAAAAAAGAATTGATAGAATTAAAAAATCTATCAAAGATAGTAAAGATGTAGAGGCTTTATTACTATTTAACAATAAAGAGAGTTTATACTTTGTAAAACAAGATATGAGTAATGATTCAAAAAAAACAATAAACTACACAAAATTATTTGCAGGAAACAATCAAAAATTTTATCAAAATTTTATCAATAAGGATTTTTTTTATCAAACAGATGTTTTTGGAGATTTAATGCTTGTAGAAATGCCACCAATTAAATGGAAACTAACGCAAGAAACAAAAAAAGTTGGAAAATACATCTGTTATAAAGCAATAAATTTAGATTCAAAAAATCAAAAAACAATAGCTTGGTATACTCAAGAAATTCCTGTTAGATATGGTCCTAAAAAATATTTTGGTTTACCAGGATTAATTCTTGAATTACAAGAATCTAGTAATTTTACTTTTACAGCCATTAAAATTGAATTAAGCATAAAAAATATTGAAATAGAAAAACCTAAAGGGTTAAAAAAACTAAAGCCTGAAGAATATAGAAAATTAATAAAAAAGAATTCTCCTTTTAAAAATTAATAAAAAGTACTACTTTTTCTACCAATTTTTTAGAGAATTTTAATTTGGTTTATTCAACTAAAAACTCAAGAATTAATTAGTAATTAAACCTTTAAAAAGGTTTTAAATTTTAGAAAAATGAAAAAATTAATATTAAGTCTATCTGTTATATTTATGATGTCTTCTTTTACTAGCAAAACTACTGTTGAAGAAAAAATAACTGTTAAAAAAGTTGTTGAAGTCCAAATTACAGCAGGCGAATGTGTTCGTTTCGCGAGAAATATTGTTTTAGGTTATGCAGCTGGAAATGAAATGGATACAACAAGGGATTCACCTGAATATTCCTACCTTATGGGGTTATATTTAATGCAATATGAAAATTGTTTAGAAGACGCTGGGTTAATAAACTAATTATATGATAATATTAAATAAAAAAGAGTTTGTTTTAAACAACCTCTATATTTTACAAAAAAAAAGAATTATTTTTTTGGCACTATTTCTAAGTGTTAGCTTTACGTTTTCTCAAAACAAATCCTCTGGAGTAGTAGAATATGTTGTTAAAAATAACGAAAATTATGATGCAAGAAAAATTTTTGATACACCAGGCTTAAAAGGAATGCCAGAGAATATGAAAAACAAAACGATATCTGCAATGATGGAAACTGGAAGTTTTGTACTTTATTTTAATAAAAATGAATCTATCTATAAACAGAAAGATTCAATAGAAAAAATGAAAGTTGATATAAATAAAAGAAAAAAACCGAGTTTTTTAAAAAATTTTGGAGGCGGCTTAAGGAAATATTATACAAACCTATCTAAAAAACAACTTTTGGTTCAGGAAGATTCTGAAGTTTTAGAGAATAAGTATCTTATTTCTTACGACTTTTCTAAATGGAAACTTTTAAATGAAACAAAAAAAATTGGCAATTATGTTTGCTACAAGGCTATTAAAAATGATACTAAATCAGATTTAGAAGAAAAGAAACAAACTATTGTTTGGTACACACCTAAAATACCTACTAGATTTGGTCCCAAATTATATAATGGACTTCCAGGTTTGGTACTTGAAGTTAATAGAGGACAAATTGTGTTCTTAGCCACAAAAATAATATTAAACCCAAAAGAAACAATAATTATAAAAAAACCAAAAAAAGGGATAAAAATAACTTCAACGAAGTACAGAAAAAAAGTTATTGAAGCTTATGATAGAAGTGGATTTAGGTTAGAATAAAATTTAATAAAAATACCTCTAAATTTAAGGATTTAGAGGTTATATATAGATTATGAAAAAAAACAAAAAATTTATTTTTTTACTATTATTTTTTTTTAACCTATCCATTAGTTGTCAAGAAGTTTTTGAAGCTAAATATAGCATAAATTTTAAGTCTATTAATTATGATTCTATTCTGAAAAACAATAAAAAATTAAATAATTATAATAATGATTTTTATAGAGACCTATTATTAAAAGAAGAACAGAAATTAAAAAATATCTCTAAAAAGACTAATCTATCATTAATTTTTGATAAGGATGAATCAGTTTTTCTAATGGAGGAAATGTTAGCGGTCAATAAAATTAATGGTTTAAAAATTTTTAGAATTAGGATAGGATTGTATGGTAGTTATTATAATGATAGAAAGACTACATTAGAATCTAAAAACTCCTATGGTCAAGATTTTATAGTTTCAATACCTAAATTTAAATGGAATATAACATCAATTACTAAAAAAATTGGTCAATATAACTGTTTTAAGGCAACTACCTTTAAAAAGATAGAAAATTCAAAGGGAAAACAAAAAATGCTAGTTGAGGCGTGGTTTGCTCCAGAATTACCATACAATTTTGGGCCAAAAGAATTTAATGGATTACCGGGTTTAATAATTGAATTGAAAGAAGGAAATAACCTTACTTTTAGACTAATTAAGTTGATTAAAATAAAAAATAGAAAAATAAAAAAACCTACAAAAGGAAAAAAAATAACCTTAGAAGAATTCAAAGCTTTAAGTAAAAAAATGTATGAAAATAGAAAAAATTAATTTTAAGTCTAATATTTGTACTAGCAACAGGAGTAAGTTTTATGAATGCAACAGTTTCTAATGATGAAGTTTTATCAATAACAAAAGAAGCTATTGAGGTCGCGGAAGAGTTTAGTTGCGCAGGTGATTGTGTTAGAAGTGCCAGAGCAAAAATTTTAGAGGCTTCAGAAAAACTAGGTGAAGACCCTAATGATCATATGGATGATTATATTTTAGAGTATGGATATTGTTATTACAATAATTGTGTTTAATAAAAATTATTCAATAGCCTTTCCAAAAACTTTGGAAAGGTTTAAAATTAAAAGAATGAATTACAAAACTCTCAAAATAATAATTATACTTTTATTAAGCCTTAATGTTTATTCTCAAAATAATTCTGGTATTGTAAAATATGAAGTAACCTTAAATTTCACATTAGAAGATATTGTTGCAGAAGAAAAAAAGCAAAAGAAAGAGTTAAAAACAATGCGTAAAATAATTTCAGAATCTAAAAAATCTGAAGTTGTACTTAGATTTGAAGCTACCCAAGCCATATCATCTGTTTCTAAAAGAATGAAAGTAAATGAAGAAAAGAACGGAACTGACTTTGTTTATTCAAGAGCAGGAAGAGATAAGAAGTTTGTTACAAACATAATTGTAAAATCTAATCATATGCAAGAGTGTAAAGTTTTAGAAAAATGTTATTTAATTCAGTAACCAAAACTAGATTGGAAACTTACCCAAGAAACTAAACTTATTGGAGGTTATTTATGTTATAAAGCAATTAACATTTCCTCTAATAACAAAAAGAAAAAACCAATTGCTTGGTATACACCAAATATATCTGCAAGTTTTGGCCCTAAACAATATTTTGGTTTACCTGGTTTAATTTTAGAACTAGAAGAAGCTGCAGTAATTTTTAAAGCAAAAGAGATTACATTAAACCCTAAAAATAAAATAGTATTTGAAATTATTGACGGAATTAAAATAACTAAAGAAGCTTATAATAAAAAAGTAAATACTTCATATTCAGGTTTTTATAAAAACTAAGGTTTTATAAAAATGTATTTAACTTTCCAAATTGGACTAGCTGAAAACAGTATGTTTTGGGTATCCCTGAATTCAGCTAGTCCAAATCGGGTGGGTAGTTTTTTAGGATTATTAAAAAATAAGTTTCATCTTTGGATGAGAGAAAAATGCTATGAAAAAGAAAAGTTTCTCTACAATATAGTTTTAAGTAGCCTTTTTAGGCAATTTAGAAACCCAAAATAAATAAACTTTTATCGTTTAAATTCATAAAATAAAAATATCACTTTATTACAAAAGTGATGATATAAGCGTTTTTGTATGCTGTTTATTTTATTGAAGAAAATAGAATTAAAAAGAAAACCTCTGCTTGCAGATTTAAGAAATATAAAAATTACTAAATAAATTCATTAATTAAGATTTTAGTCTACTAATATTAAGTAATACAAACTAGCCAAAGTCTTACAAAAGTACTGCTTTTTCTACAAGTTTTTAGAGAATTTTAAACTTGTTAATTCATTTAAAACTCTAAAAAATTATTAATTAAATAAACCTAAATAAAAAAATAGGTTATAAATTTTATATTATGAAAAAAGTAATATTAAGCCTGGTATTTGTACTAGCAACAGGAGTAAGTTTTATGAATGCAAGTTCTAAAGATGCTAAAAACATTAAGAGCATTGAGATTGTTGACGATTTTGGATGTCGTGGAGAATGTAATGCAGATGCAAGATATTGGGCTTTGGAATTATCATCAGATCATGAAGACAGAGGTGCTGGAGGTGAGTTGATGACTAAGTGGGAAGAGAATTATAGCAATTGTGTAAGTGCAAGGTGCTAATTTTTTAACAATTTAATTTAATGTCTAGAGAATTTTTTCTAGTCATTTTAAATAAAAAAAATGAAAAAAACTATATTATTACTTATATTATTTACCAGTTTTGTTTTTCCAGAGATGTATTCTCAAAAAAAATATTCAGGAATAGTTTCTTATGAATCTAAAATTAATAGTAAAGAATTAGTGAAATACTTGACTAAAAGTAGAAATAATTTAAAAAACGTAAGGGTAAAACAATCTTTAGATAAGATTTATCAGAATACAAGCATCATAAAATCTAGCCTAACTTTTGTTAATAATGAAGCTGTTTTTAAGGTAGATACAAAACTAAATTTAGAAGAAAAAGCTTTAGCTCAAAAGATTTTGAAAACAGTAAGTGGTGGTTCAAAAGAATATTACTATAACGATATTAATAAAATATACCTAATAAAAGATTGCGAAAGTTTAGGAGAATGCTTCATTTTTGACAATTCTTATCTTGAATGGGAACTAACACAAGAAACAAAAGAAATAAAAGGTTTTTTAAGTTATAAAGCAACTAGAAGTAATGGTAAAGTTATTGCATGGTATACACCATCGATACCAATTGGTTTTGGACCTAAAGGAGAATATGGTTTGCCTGGTTTAATTTTAGAGTTAGAAGTGGGTAGAATTATTTTTCGAGCAACAAAAGTTGTTTTAAATCCAAAAGAAAAAATTAAAGTAGTTGAGCCAAAAGAAGGTAAAAGAGTTAGTAAAGAAGAATATGCTAAAGAAATAAAAAAAGCTAGAAAAAGTGTTTTTGGTAACAAGTAAAAAAAATTAAAGCAACAAAAATAATTTTAAAACCTATAACAGGAAACAAATGAAAGCTGAAGAATCTAGAAAAAGAGGAGAAGCGTTCTAGAAAGATTTAAAAAAACAATAAAATTTTTTATGAAAAAGAAAAGTCTATTAGTATTGTTTTTTGGTGTATCTATTTCATTTTTCGCCCAAAAAATAACACTTTCTGGAGCTGTAAAAGACAGTTTACAAAACCCAATGCCGTATGCAAATGTTATAGCAAAGCCCAAAGATGTTT
>CAXBIR010000069.1:0-17320 GCA_963975825.1 uncultured Polaribacter sp. | reverse complement strand
GTTTGCAAAACCATGTACAGCGGTTCGAATCCGCTAGACACCTCGAAAAAACCTTAATCTTTAGATTAAGGTTTTTTGCTTTTTAAACGAATTCTAAATTAAATTTCACGAATTCTAATTCATTTTCTTGTTTGCATACTTAAAGTATTATTTTTGAGTTGTGCTTACAAATACTGCTATCATGAAAACAAAAAAACTACTCTCTGCAATTGTTCTTTTTCTTTTTATCTTTTCTTGTAAAAAAGAAGAAATAAAAACAGATAATATTTATAAGTTTAAAGAATATATTAGTTACACAACTTCTGGCGTTGTTTCTGTAACCAATAATATTGAAGTAAATCTTGCAAAAGAAGTAGAAGGTTGGGAACCAAATATAGAAATAGGTTCAGAAATTATTTCTGTAAAACCTTTTGTAAACGGAAAAATTAAAATTATAAATAAGCACGCCTTTGTTTTAATTCCCGATGAAAAATTAGATGTAGACACAGAGTATTCTGTAACTGTAAAGTTGAAGGAAATTTATAAGAATACGCCACAAGAATTTAAAAATTATACATTTCAATTTAAAACAATTGCACCTAATTTTAATGTTCAAATTAATAATTTACAATCATATTCTAAAGAGCACCAATATTTAGAAGGAGTTATAAAATCTGCAGATGTAATTTCTTTAGAAAATGCTAAAAAGCTATTAAGAGCATCGCAAAGAGGAACAGATAAGAATATAGTTTGGAACGAATCTTTTAAACAAGGAAAAGTATTCGAATTTAAGGTTGATAGCATTCAACGTTTTGTAGGTGATTCTAAATTAGAAATTTCTTGGAACGGGAAATCAATAAAATCAGATTTAGTAGGAGAAAATGAAATTTTAATTTCTGGAAAAAATAATTTTAAGGTTGTTAACTTAAAGGTTAATAATAACACAGAACAATATATTTCTATCAACTTTTCAGATCGTTTAAAGAAGCAACAAAATTTTGATGGTTTGGTAACCATTCAGAATGTAAAAAAACCACGTTTTGTTGTAAACGGAAATGAGTTAAAAGTGTTTTCTGAAAACAAATTTCAAGGAAATATTTTGGTTTCTGTTTTTGAGGGAATTAAAAATTCTGATGAGTATAAACTGAAATCTAATTTTAAAGAAAATATTACTTTCGAGCAAAAGAAACCTGAAATTAGGGCCATTTCAAACGGAACAATTTTACCGAATTCTAATGATTTAAAATTTAATTTTGAGGCAATTAATGTAAAAGAAGTAGATGTTAGAATTATTAAAATTTATGAAGATAATGTGTTGCAGTTTTTACAAGATAATAACCTTAATAGTTCTAATGAATATGCTATAAAAAGAGTTGGTAGAAGAGTTGCAAAAGAAACAATTACATTAATTAAGAATAAAGAAAACAATACTCAAAAATGGAAAGCTTATAGTATAGATTTAGCTAAAATGATAGAAGCTGAACCTGGTGCTATTTACAGAATAGAATTGAGTTTTAATAAGAATCAGGTTATTTATAATTGTGAAGATACCTCAGTTTCTTCAGTAAATAATAGTTTTGAAGAACAATATGACAACTTAAGCAATATTGAAGATTTAGAAGAAAGAGAGAAATTGTATTGGGATAATGAGTTGTATAGCTACAAGAATTATAATTATAATTGGCAAGAAAGAAACAACCCATGTTTTGATGTTTATTATTCAGAAAGAACAATCTCTCAAAATTTATTAGCTTCAAATTTGGGTATTATTGCTAAAAAAGGAGAAAATAACGATTACTTTTTTGCAGTAACTAATATTTTAAATACCAAACCAATAGCTGGGGCAACTATAAAATTATTTAATTTTCAGCAGCAAGAAATTTTATCAACTAAAACAGATTCTGAAGGTTTCGCTACTATAGAAACCTCCAAAAATGCTGCTTTTGCAGTGGTTTATAAAAACAACAATACTGGCTATATTAAACTTTTAGACGGTAATTCTTTGTCTTTAAGTAAGTTTGATGTTGCTGGAAGTAAAACTCAAAAAGGCTTAAAGGGTTATATATATGGCGAACGTGGTGTTTGGCGCCCTGGAGATTCTATTCACTTAACTTTTTTGTTAAATGATGCTGATAATAAGTTACCTAAAAACCATCCTGTAAAATTAGAAGTTACAGACCCAAGTGGAAAATTGGTGTATAAAAAAGTAACTTCAGAAAATATACATAACTTTTATAAATTTACAGTTACAACTTCACAGGAAGCTAAAACAGGAAATTATACCGCAAAAATTTCTGTTGGTGGCGCAAAGTTTTATCAGAATTTAAAAATTGAAACCGTAAAGCCAAATCGTTTAAAAATTAAAGTAGATTTTAACGATGAAATTCTAACAAGTAAAAAACCAATTAACGGAACTTTAGATGTAAAATGGTTGCATGGTACACCTGCAAAAAATCTAAAAGCAGAAATTAAAGCAAAAATTTCACCAACTAATTTCAGTTTTAAAAATTATAACGAATATGTTTTTTCAGATCCGTCTAGAAGTTTTTCTTCGGAAGAAATAAATATTTTCGAAGGAAAGTTAGACGCAAATGGAATTGCAAAAATCAATAATAAATTAGCAATTGGTAAAAATGCTCCAGGAATGTTAAATATTCAGTTTTTGGTAAGAGCTTTTGAAAATGGTGGCGATTTTTCTTTGGATGCTTTTACTAAAAAATATGCACCTTTTGAATCTTTTGTAGGATTAAAATCGCCAGAAGGAAATAGATATGGTTCTTTCTTTACAGACGAGAATCAGACTTTTTCTATTGTTACTGTAGATGAAAAAGGAAACCCTGTACAAAGAGATGAGGTTGAGGTTGAAGTATATCAAATAAAATGGCGTTGGTGGTGGAGTTCTTCTGATGATAATTTATCAAGATATACTTCTAGCAGTTATAATAAATCTTACAAAAAGCTGAAGGTTTCAACAAATTCAAAAGGAAAAGGAAGTTTCAATTTGAATATTCCAGAACAAGATAGAGGAAGATTTTTAATTAGAGTTATTGATAAAAAAAGTGGTCACGCAACAGGAAGAACTGCTTATTTCTATAAAAATTGGTGGCAAAACGCTGGTTCTGGTGATAAAGAAGCAGCAAAAATGTTGGTGTTTTCTGCGGATAAAGAAAAATATAATGTTGGCGAAACTGCCAAAATCACATTTCCTTCAGGAAGTAAAGGACGTGCATTAATTAGTATAGAAAACGGTACAAAAGTTTTAGAAAGTAAATGGGTAGCAACTACAAAAGGAACCACTTCTGTAGAAATTCCTATCAACAAAAATATGGCGCCAAATGTGTTTGTAAATATTTCATTATTACAACCACATCAAGTTTTAGAAAACGATTTGCCATTAAGATTGTATGGTGTAATTCCACTTTTAGTTGAAGATAAAAGTACCAAGTTAGAACCACAAATTATAATGCCAGATGAGGTGCAACCAGAAAAAGAATTCACTGTAAAAGTCTCTGAAAAAAGTAACAAAGCCATGACGTATACTTTGGCTGTTGTAGAAGAAGGCTTGTTAGATTTAACAAGATTTAAAACGCCAAATGCTTTTGATATTTTTTACGCAAGAGAAGCTTTAGGTGTAAAAACTTGGGATATTTTTGATGACGTAATTGGTGCTTATTCAGGAAGTATAGATCAGGTTTTTGCTATTGGTGGAGATGGAAGTGCAGCAAAAGGGAAAAACAGAAAAGCAAATAGATTTAAACCTGTAGTGCAATTTTTAGGCCCGTTTTATTTAGAAAAAGGAGCGACAAAATCACACAAAATTACATTGCCAAATTATATTGGCTCTATAAGAACAATGGTGGTTGCAGGAGACGTAAATAACGAAGCTTTTGGAAATGCAGAAAAAGCAGTGTCTGTTAAAAAACCTTTAATGGTATTGGCTACGTTACCAAGAAAATTATCGCCAAAAGAAAAAGTAACCTTACCAATAACCATTTTTGCGATGGATAAAAAAGTGAAAAATGTAACTGTTAAAGTAAAAACATCTAACGGAATTTCTGTTATTGGAAGTAAAACAAAATCCATTAATTTTACAAAACCAGATGAGAAAATGGTGTATTTTGAATTGGATGTTTTAAAAGCAAATGGTATAAATACTGTTGAAATTATTGCAATAGGAAATGGAGAAAAAGCAACTTATAAAGTAGAATTAGATGTTGTAAATCCTAACCCAATTACATCAAAAATAATTGATAAAAATATAGAAGGAAAACAAACTCAAATTATCAATTTTAACACCTTTGGTATAGCGGGTTCAAACACTGCAATTTTAGAATTATCTACAATTCCGCCAATGAATTTTTCTGGCAGATTAGAATATTTAATTCAATATCCACATGGTTGTGTAGAACAAACTACTTCTAGTGTTTTTCCACAATTATTTTTAAATGATATTTTTGATTTAACTGCAGATAAAAAACACAAAATTCAAAAAAATATAGAAAAGGGAATAAAAAGACTAGGAAATTTTCAGCAAGCAAATGGAGGTTTGAGTTATTGGCTTGGAGAAAATGACGTAAATGATTGGGGAACAAGCTATGCAGGTCATTTTATGTTAGAAGCTGCTAAAAAAGGATTTGTTTTACCGCTAACTTTTAAAAGTAATTTTATTAGATATCAGAAAAATGCAGCAAGAAACTGGAGACCAGATTATAGAAATAATTATACAGATTTAGCGCAAGCTTACAGATTATATACATTGGCTTTAGCTGGTAGTGCAGATTTGTCTGCAATGAATAGATTACGAGAATTTAAACAAATTTCTAACGAAGCAAAATGGCGTTTGGCAGCAACGTATGCTTTAGCGGGGCAAAAAGAAGCGAGTGTAGAAATTATGAATACTGCAAATATGAATTTTAAGAGTTCTAAATACAGTTATTACAGTTATGGTTCTGTAGACAGAAATAGAGCAATGGCTTTAGAAACAATGTTACTTACCAACCATAAGGACACCAAAGAAACTGCAAAGTTTATTGCAAAAGAATTATCGAGCAAAAGATGGATGAGTACACAATCTACAGCCTATAGTTTGTTGTCAATTGGGAAAATGGTCATTAAAAACGGAGGAAAAGCTATCAATATAAATTATATAAATGAAGGGAAAACTGAAACCATAAAAACAGAAAGCTCTATGGTGCAAAGAACTTTAAAAGTTAAAAACGGTGCAAATGCCATCCCTATAAAAAATGATGAAAATAATATTGTTTTTGCAAGAGTTGTAAATTCTGGGAAGTTGCCTTTAGGAGATGAAATTCAAGAAAGTAGAGGTTTAAGTGTTTCTGTTGATTATAGAGATTTAAAAGGAAATAAAATTAATATAAATCAGTTGAAACAAGGGCAAGACTTTGTTGCAAAAATTATGATTAGTAATCCTAAAAATCAAACAGTAAAAGATATTGCATTAACGCAAATTTTTCCTTCAGGATGGGAAATTGTAAACACACGTTTTACAGATTTTGGTGCTACAGCAAAAAGTGAAGCACGTTACACAGATATTAGAGACGATAGAATTAACTTCTATTTTGATATAAATGAAGGTAGAAAAACATCGGAAATAAAAACATTTACAGTTTTACTAAATGCAGCATATTTGGGAACGTATTATTTACCAGGAGTTCAGGTAGAAGCAATGTATGATAACGACTATTTGGTAAGAACAAAAGGAAGTTGGGTAAGCGTAATTAAATAATTTGATGCAATTTGTAAACTATATAAAACGCCATAAAAAGAAAACAATATTTCTTGTTGTTTTGCTAATTTTCTATGCTTTTTGTTTGCCTAAAGAATTGTTTACAAAACCAACATCTACCGTAATTACAAGTAAAAATAACGAGTTATTGGGCGCGTTAATAGCAAAAGATGGTCAATGGCGTTTTCCACATAATGATTCTGTTCCAGAGAAATTTAAAATCTGTTTAATTCAGTTTGAAGATGAGCACTTTTACAAACATCCGGGTTTCAATCCTGTTTCAATTTTAAAAGCTTTAAAACAGAATTTACAAGAAGGAAAAGTAAAAAGAGGAGGTAGTACAATTACGCAACAAGTTATTAGATTAAGTAGAGGTAATAGAGGTAGAACCTATTTTGAGAAGATAAAAGAGCTTATTTTAGCTACCCGTTTAGAAATAAGGGCTCACAAAGAAGAAATTATTGCTTTTTGGAGTTCGAACGCGCCTTTTGGTGGAAATATTGTGGGTTTAGATGCTGCATCTTGGCGTTATTTTAATAGAAAATCTTCAGATTTATCTTGGGCAGAAGCAGCAACTTTATCGGTTTTACCTAATGCACCAAATTTAATTTATCCAGGGAAAAATCAGCATAAATTATTGACAAAAAGAAATAGATTATTGAAAAAATTACTCACTAAAAAAGTGATTGATTCTTTAACGTATAATTTATCTATTTTAGAAGAATTACCACAAAAAGCATATAGAATTCCGCAAATTGCTCCACATTTATTACAGAAAATTAATACAGAAAAAAAAGGTGAATTTGTAAAAACTACAATTGATAAAAAACTACAAAATCAAGCAAATACAATTGTAAAAAACCATTACAATCAATTAAGTAAAAACGGAATTTATAATATTTCTGTATTGGTTTTAGATGTAAAAACAAGACAAGTTCTAAGTTATGTTGGAAACTCACCAACAGATAATGAACATCAAAAAGATGTAGATATAATAGGTAAACCTAGAAGTACAGGAAGCATTTTAAAACCTTTTTTATACGCTGCAATGTTAGATGCTGGAGATTTGTTACCTAATACTTTGGTGGCAGATGTTCCTACCAATTTTGGAAATTATCAACCAGAAAACTTTGACAAGAAATATGCTGGTGCTATTTCAGCAAAATTAGCATTGTCTAAATCTTTAAACGTACCAACTGTAAGAATGTTGCAAAGTTTTGGGTTAGAAAAATTTCATGAGTATTTAAAGAAATTACAATTAAAAAATCTAAAAAATAATCCTAATTATTACGGATTAACATTGGCTTTAGGTGGCGCAGAAAGTAATTTATGGGATTTATGTAAAAGCTATGCATCTATGGCTTCTACAGTAAATCATTACACAGAAAACTCGAGCAGATATTTTAAAAATGAATTTTTAGAACCTACTTTTTATGCTGATAAAAAGATGAGTTTTGGAGAAAAAACAGCTGAAAAAATAATTTTTGATGCAGCTTCTATTTACCTAACTTTCGAAAGTTTAAAAGATGTAAACAGACCAAATTCCGAAGAAAATTGGGAATTCTTTGATTCTTCTAAAGAAATTGCTTGGAAAACCGGAACAAGTTTCGGTTTTAGAGATGCTTGGGCAATTGGCACAACTAAAGACTTTGTAGTTGGTGTTTGGGTAGGAAACGCAGATGGAGAAGGAAGACCAGGTTTGGTTGGTGTACAAACAGCAGCACCAATTCTATTTGATGTTTTTAATAAATTACCAAATTCAGATTGGTTTGAAAAACCTTTTGATGAAATGACTGAAATAGAAATTTGTACAAAAACAGGGTTTAGAGCAACCGAAATTTGTGAAGAAAAAAAGTTAGAATTTGTACAAAATGCGGGTTTAAAAACGGCAGCTTGTCCTTATCATTTTTTAGTAAATGTAGATGCATCAGAAAATTACCAAGTAAATACTTCTTGTGAACTTTTAGAGAATATTAAACAAAAACCTTGGTTTGTTTTACCTCCTTTAATGGAGTATTATTACAAAGATAAAAATCCGTTTTATAAGCCATTACCAAAGTTTAGAGAAGATTGTTTAGGTGAAATTAAAAATGCGATGAAGTTTATTTACCCAACAGAAAAAACTGTTATTTTCTTACCAAGAGACTTTAATGGTAAAAAGAATAAAGTTGTTTTAAAAGTTGCACATTCTAATACAGAAGCTATTTTGTATTGGTATGTTAATAATAATTATTTAGGAACTACTAAAGAGATAAATGAATTTTCAATAGATTTAAAAACAGGAGATTATGTTGTTTCTGTAACAGATAATTTTGGAAATGAAATTAAACAGCAAATTACAATAAAGGAGTAATTTACTTCAAAGAAATTATACTGCAATTCAACGGAATTAAAACGTTACTTATCGAAAAACCAGCATTTAAAGCGGCATGTAAATGTACTTTTGTATAACCAAACATTAAAACTTTAAATTATGATTTTACAAATTTTACCACCAGAAGGAATTATAGCTTCAGAAAATGTAATTGATACTCAATTGTTATTGGTAATTTTAAGTTTAGCATTTGCTACTTTCTTAATTATTAAAGCTGCAAAATTATTAAATAATATAAAAGTTCCTAAAAGATCTAAAAAGCAAGTTATACTTGTAAAGAATTAGATTTTTATTAACAAAAAATCACACTTTTTTCTTCATATTTGTAGGCTATAAAAATAATTTTGTAGTTTGCTATCTAAATAAAACATTAAATAATTATTATTTAATGTTTTTTTAATTTTTAAAAATGAAGATTTATCCAATAGAAACAGGTAATTTTAAGTTAGATGGTGGTGCAATGTTTGGTGTTGTTCCTAAATCTATTTGGCAAAAAACAAACCCTGCAGATTCCAATAATTTAATTAATATGAGCATGCGTTGTATGCTTATTGAAGATGGAGATCGTTTAATATTAATAGATACTGGTTTAGGAGATAAACAATCTGATAAATTTTTTGGTTATTATTATTTATTTGGAGATTTTTCTTTAAATAATTCTTTAGCAAAACATGGTTTTCATAGAGACGATGTTACAGATGTTTTTTTAACACATTTACACTTTGACCATTGTGGAGGTGTAATAGAGTGGAATTCTCAAAAAACACTACTACAACCTGCTTTTAAAAATGCAAAATTTTGGTCTAATGATAATCATTGGAAATGGGCAACAGAACCAAATGCTAGAGAAAAAGCATCATTTTTAAAAGAAAATATTAATCCTATAAAAGAAAGCGGGCAATTAAACTTTATTCACAGAAATTCTGTTGAACAGATAGGTTTTGATGTTTTGTTTATGGATGGTCATACAGAAAAACAGATGTTACCAAAATTAAATTATCAAGGTAAAACTATTGTTTTCATGGCAGATTTATTACCTACAGTTGGTCATATTCCATTACCTTATGTTATGGGTTATGATACAAGACCTTTACTTACTATAAAAGAAAAAGCCGCTTTTTTAAATGAAGCAGCAGATAAAAATTACTACTTATTTTTAGAACACGATGCTTACAATGAACTTTGTACAGTAGAACACACAGAAAAAGGAGTAAGATTAAAAAGTACACATAAATTTACAGATATATTTAATTAAGAGAAGAGAATGAACGTATTGAAACCAATTATTTATACAGCAGTTGCTGGTATGTTTTTAACAAGTTGTAAAACATTAACAAATACAATTCCAGTACCAAATGGAGATAATTCAGTAATAAATATTCCTGCTAAAAAAGGAGTTTTAACAGAAAGCGAAGTGCAAGTTTGGAGTCATATGGATCTACAAACAGACTCTATTCCTGGAATGAGTATTGCAAAAGCTTATCAATTTTTAGAAGGTAAAAAAGGAGTAAATGTAATTGTTGCTATTGCAGATTCTGGAATAGATGTAGAACATGAAGATTTAAAAGATGTTGCTTGGGTTAACTCTAAAGAGATTGCTGGTAACAATATAGATGATGATAAAAACGGTTATGTAGACGATATTCATGGTTGGAACTTTTTAGGAGGTAAAGATGGTAGTATTGTAAATGCAGATCAGTTAGAATTAACTAGAATTGTTAAAAAAGGAATGGACAAGTTTGGTGATAGAAAAGCTTCAGAAATTTCTGATGCAGATAAAGCTGAATTTCAAGAATTCTTAAAATTAAAAGAAAAATATACAAAATCTGTACAAGCTCATGAGCAAGAGTTAATCAACCTTCAACAAACAGAAGACAGAATAACCCAAATAGAGCAAAATTTTAAAGATGTAAAAGAATTCTTGGGAAAAGATAATTTTACAGCAGAAGATTTAAAAAGCGCAAAACCAGAAAGTGCACAATTAGCAGCAAAAATTGCAGATGTTTCTAGCATGCTAAGTAGAGGTATGTCTGAAGCTGGTTTGTTAGATTACAAAAAGCAATTAACAGATTACAAAAAAGGTAAAGATGCTTCTAAAAGTTACAATTTAGACTTTAATGCACGCCAATCTTTAGGAGACGATTTGTATGATATTACAGATACAGATTATGGTAACAATAACGTTATAGGATCTAAAGATTTAGAAAGCCACGGTACACACGTTGCTGGTATTGTTGCAGCTTCTAGAGATAATAATAAAGGAGTTAATGGTGTAGCTAGTAATGTACAAATTATGGCGGTTAGAGTTGTGCCAGATGGAGATGAACATGATAAAGATATTGCATTAGGAATTCGTTATGCAGTAGATAATGGTGCAAAAGTTATAAATACAAGTTTTGGTAAAGCATATTCCCCTAACAAAGAATGGGTTTATGAAGCTATTAAATATGCCGCAAGCAAAGATGTTTTAATTGTAAATGCTGCAGGAAATGATGGTAAAGATATAGATGTTGAAAGAACATACCCAAATGACTCTAAAGATTTGGTTAATGAAATTTCTGATAATGTATTAACTATTGGAGCAATGAGTTTACATTATGATGAAAATTTACCTGCTACTTTTTCTAATTACGGAAAAATGAATGTTGATGTTTTTGCACCAGGTGTAGATATTTATGCAACTTTTCCTAAAGATGAATACCAAGCAATTAGTGGTACTTCTATGGCTGCTCCTTCTGCTGCAGGTGTTGCAGCATTAGTACGTTCTTATTACCCTGGTTTATCTGCTAGCCAAGTAAAACATATTTTAATGAACTCTGGTTTTAAAGTAGATTTTGAAGTTATTAAACCAGGAACAAAAGATGAAAAAGTACCATTCTCAGATCTGTCTGTTTCTGGAAGGGTTGTAAATGCTTACAATGCTTTAAAAATGGCAGAAAGAATTGTAAATGGAAAAAAATAATTATTACAAAAACAGCAATCTTTTGATTGCTGTTTTTTACTTTTATACTCAACTTAATCAATTTATAACATGAAAAAAAACCTACTTTTAGTTTTTACAATTGCATTAATAACTTCTTGTACTCAAACAAAAGAAGTTACTTATCAGCAAAAAAATGATGCTAAGTTTACTACTTATTGGCAACAACACATAGATTATTCTATGAATATTGATGTAGATGCAGACAAGCACCAATATAAAGGAACGCAAAAAGCTGTTTACACAAACAATTCTCCAGACGAATTAACAAAAGTATATTACCATTTATATTTTAATGCTTTTCAACCAGGTTCTCAAATGGATGTAAGATCTTTAAATATTAAAGATCCAGATAGAAGAGTTAGAGATAGAATTAGCAAATTAAATGCTGATGAAATTGGATATATTAAAGTGAATTCTCTTAAACAAAACGGAGCAGCTGTTTCTTATGAAACGGTAGGTACAATTTTAGAGGTTACTTTAAATAAACCAATTAAATCTGGTGAATCTGTAACTTTAGATATGGATTTTGATGCACAAGTTCCTGTTCAAATTAGAAGAACTGGTAGAGATAACAAAGAAGGTGTTGCGCTTTCTATGTCTCAATGGTATCCTAAAATGGCAGAATATGATTTTGAAGGTTGGCATACACCACCTTATATTGCCAGAGAATTTCATGGAATTTGGGGTAATTTTGATGTTAAAATATCTATTGATAAAGATTATGTTTTAGGCGGAACTGGATACTTACAGAATCCACAAGAAATTGGTCATGGTTATGAAGACAAAACAAAACCTTTAAATGTACCAAATACAGATAAGTTAACTTGGCATTTTAAAGCGCCAAATGTGCATGATTTTATGTGGGCAGGAGACCCTAATTACAATCATGATGTTTTTAAAATGGCAAATGGTATCGATTTACACTTTTTATATAAGAAAGATTTAGAAGCTAAATATTTAAGTAATTGGAAAGATTTACAACCAAAAACTGCTGAATTAATGACTTATTTTAGCAAGCATGTTGGTCAATATCCTTACAAACAATATTCTGTTATACAAGGTGGAGATGGTGGTATGGAGTACGCAATGTCTACCTTAATTACAGGAAAAAGAAGTTTTGGAAGTCTTTTTGGCGTTACTGCTCATGAAATGGCGCACACTTGGTTTCAATTTTTATTAGCTACAAATGAAAGTAAACATCCTTGGATGGATGAAGGGTTTACTTCTTATATTTCTAATAAAGCATCTTATGAAATCTTAAAAAGAGGAGATAAAAACCCTAATGCTGGTCCTTATAGAGGTTATAATTATTTAGTGAAAAACAATATAGAAGAACCTTTAACAACACATGCAGATAGATACAATACTAATGCTGCATATGGTTCTGGTAGTTATGGTAAAGGAAGTATGTTTCTATCTCAGTTAGAATATATTATTGGAGCAGACAATGTTGCTAATGGATTGAAAAAATATTTTAATGATTTTAGCTTCAAACATCCAACACCAAATGATATTAAACGTTCTATGGAAAAAGTTTCTGGTATTCATTTAGATTGGTATTTAAATGAATGGACACAAACAATACACACAATAGATTATGGTGTAAAATCTGTAGACGGAATGAATATTACTCTAGAAAGAGTTGGTAAAATGCCAATGCCTATAGATTTAGAAGTTGTTTATGTAGATGGTTCTGTAGAAAATTTCAACATTCCACTAAGAATAATGAGAGGTAACAAACCAACTTCTGCAACTGTTATAGAAGATTGGGGTTGGGCTATGCCAACATATTCTTTTAAAACATCTAAAGCTGTAAAATCTGTTACTATAGATAAGAGCAAATTAATGGCAGATGTAAATGATAATAACAATGTTTTTGAAGTAAAGTAATACTTTAAGAAATTAAATAAAAAAGCCCTCATTTATTCAAATAAATGAGGGCTTTTATTTTATAATAACTTATTGTTAATGAATAAATTCTTCTATTCTTTCATTAGGAATAAAACCTTTAAGCATTAAAAATACACCACAGATTATTAATATAATTCCCATAATTTTTTTCACTCTAAAAATTACTGGAGGTGTCATTTTATTTTTTAATTGTTTTGCTAAAAATATTTTTCCTAAATCGGTTATAAAATAACCCAGTAAAACAGTTCCGAAATACCAAAAAATAGCATTCTGATCCATTTTTAAAGTTGGTCCAATAACTAACACAGTTCCCAGCCAAAAAGCCAATACACCAACGTTTATAAAGTTTAAAAAGAAACCTTTAAAAAAGAGTTTTAAGTAATTATTTTTAAGCGGAACATTTACAATTTTAGCAGACTCTAAAGCTTCTTTTTTGTTTTCTTTTTCTAAATACGTAATTAAACCGTAAATAATTAAAACCAAACCTCCTAAAAAGAACAATCTAGGATCGTCTTTTATTTTTTCTAATAAAGATCTACTGCCATAATAGGCAATTAAAATAAAAGTTAAATCGCCAAGAATTACACCTAAATCAAATACAATTGCTGCCCTAGCACCTTTTAAAATACTGGTTTGTATCAACATAAAAAAAACGGGCCCTATCATGAAAGCCATGAAAAACCCAATTAGAAAAGCATTTTTAAAATCGTAAATATCCATTGTCTAAAATTAACATTTTTAATTGAAGTAAAAAAAAACGGATGAAGAAACCATCCGTTTTATTAATAAAATATAAGTTGAAATTTAAATTTTAAACATCATCAAAATCTATTATTATTTTTGATGTTGTAGGATATGCCTGACAAGCTAAAACTAAACCTTCTTCAATTTCACTATCTGTTAAAATAGAATTCTTAACCATAACAGCTTTTCCTTCTGTAACTTTACATAAACAAGAACTACAAACACCACCTTGGCAAGAGTAAGGCGCATCTAAATTATTGCGTAAGCTTGCAGCTAAAAGATCATCTGTTTGTGCCATTGTAAACGTAGTTTCTTCATCATCTAAAAGTACAGTAATTTCTGTTTGTCCTTCTTTAATTTTAGAAACAGCCTCTTTATCTACAGAAGTTGTAAATAATTCAAAATGAATATTTTCTTTAGCTATTTTATTATTTTCTAAACTTTTAGAAACCTCTTTTATCATTTCTTCTGGTCCACATAAATAAGCGGCATCAAAAGAAGTTTCTTTGTACATGTTCTTTACAAAGTAGTTGGTAACGTTTCCATCAATTCTACCACGTAAACCATTTTTTACGTTTTCTCTACTATAAATGTAGTGTAGTTTAAATCTATCTGAATACGTTTCTTTTAAATTACTTAATTCATCAAAAAAGATAGTATCTGCAATAGATTTATTTCCATAAATTAAAGTGAAGGTAGAAGTAGTTTCTGTTTCTAACACCGTTTTTATCATAGATAAAATTGGTGTAATTCCAGAACCAGCAGCAAAACCAATATAATTTTTATTTGCTTCGGTATCTAATAAAAATCTTCCTTCAGGCACTGTAATTTCTATTTCGTCATTTGCTTTTAATTCTGTAGTTGCATAACTAGAAAAAACGCCGTTTTCTACAGCTTTAATAGCAACTCTAATTTCTCCGCTTTCTGGAGAAGAACAAATAGAATACGCTCTTCTAACTTCTTCGCCATTTATTTCTTTTTGCAACGTAATATATTGCCCAGATTTAAAGTTGAAATTAGGTTTTAAGTTTTCGGGTATGTTAAATAAAACAGAAACCGCATTTGCGGTTTCTTGTTTAACTTCTTTTATGTTTACTTTATAAAATACTGACATTAAATATGTTTTACACCAAATTATTTGCTACTAAATATTCGGCAATTTGAACTGTATTTGTAGCAGCACCTTTTCTAAGGTTATCTGCAACAATCCACAAATTTAAGGTATTTTCTTGAGATTCATCCTTTCTAATACGTCCAACAAATACTTCATCCTTATTATGTGCATTTATTGCCATAGGATAAACGTTGTTTGCTAAATCATCTTCTACAATAACACCAGCTGTTTCGCTTAATATTTGTCTTACTTCTGCTAAATCAAATGCATTTTCAAACTGAACATTTACAGCTTCAGAATGCCCACCAGCAGTAGGAATTCTAACAGCAGTTGCAGTTACAGAAAAAGAATCGTCACGTAAAATTTTCTTAGGCTCTTTTACTAACTTCATTTCCTCTTTTGTATATCCGTTTTCTAAGAAAACATCGCAATGAGGTATTGCATTTCTACCAATTTTATGAGGATATGCCATTTCGCCATCAATACCAGCCTCTTCATTATCTAATTGCTGAACTGCTTTAACGCCAGAACCAGAAACAGATTGGTAGGTAGAAACCACTACACGTTTCATTTTATATTTTAAATGTAAAGGAGATAGAACTGCAACTAACTGAATTGTAGAACAATTAGGGTTTGCAATAATTTTGTCATCCTTAGTTAAAACATCTCCGTTAATTTCTGGAACCACCAACTTCTTTGTTGGGTCCATTCTCCAAGCAGAAGAATTATCTATAACAGTTGTACCAACTTCAGCAAATTTAGGAGCCCATTCTATAGAAGTATCTCCACCAGCAGAAAATAAAGCAATATCTGGCTTCATATTTACTGCGTCTTGTAAAGTTACAATGGTATATTCTTTACCTTTATAAGATAATTTTTTTCCAGCAGATCTCTCAGATGCTACAGGAATTAATTCTGTAATTGGTAAATTACGTTCTTCTAATACTTTTAACATTACTGTGCCCACCATTCCAGTTGCACCTACTACAGCTATTTTCATCGCCAAAAAATTAATTATATAAATTGAATTACAAATATCTTAAAAATAATAATCATACAAATCACTTAAAACGTTATAAATCAACTAAAGTTTAAAAATGAAGCAACTATTTTTTAGATGTTTAAATTTTAACAAATTGATATAAAATTATTTTTTGAAGCTATTTCCAGCTTTCAGCACTCGCTTTTTTTGTCTAAAAAGCCAAAAAAGAGCTCAAACAAATGCTTCAATCTGGGCTAAACAAGTTTGCTAGCTTCTATTATAACTTAGTAAAACCTATGAAATGCATGATAAAAATCATAAAATCTGTTTCTAAAATTTGTAACTTTGCAAATAGAAAAAACTGAAACAAATTCAGTTTAAAACGTTAAACCTAATTAGTATAGCATGCAACTGTACAATAAGTTAAGCGCCATAGAACGCGCTGCATTAATAGACGAAGCTGGTAAAGACCGCTTAACAATTTCTTTTTATCAATATTTTAAGATAGAAAACCCACAATTACTTAGAGATAAATTATTCTTAGAATGGAATGCTTTAGATGTACTTGGTAGAATTTACGTTTCTTACGAAGGTATCAATGCACAATTATCTGTTCCATCAGAAAATTTTTATGCTTTAAAAGATCAATTAGACAGTATTTCTTTTTTAAAAGACATTCGTTTAAATGTTGCTGTAGAGCAAGACAATAAATCGTTTTTAAAGTTAAAAGTAAAAGTTAGAAACAAAATTGTTGCCGATGGTTTAAATGACAATACTTTTGATGTTACCAACAAAGGAGTGCATTTAAACGCGAAGGAGTTTAATGAAATGTTAGCAGATCCAGACACAGTTTGTGTAGATATGCGTAACCATTACGAAAGTGAAATTGGTCATTTTGATGGTGCTGTAACACCAGATGTAGATACTTTTAGAGATTCTTTAGATATTATAGAAGAAGATTTAAAAGACAATAAAGAAGATAAGAATTTGTTAATGTATTGTACTGGCGGAATTCGTTGTGAAAAAGCATCTGCGTATTACAAACACAAAGGTTTTAAAAACGTTTTTCAATTAGAAGGCGGAATTATAGAATACACACGCCAGGTAAAAGAAGAAGGTATTGAGAATAAATTTATTGGTAAAAACTTTGTGTTCGATCATAGAAGAGCAGAACGCATTACAGACCATGTAGTTTCTAATTGCCACCAATGTGGTAAAGCGTGTGATGAACATACAAACTGCGCAAACGAAGCATGTCATTTATTATTTATTCAATGTGATGAATGTTCAGAAGCCATGGAAAATACCTGTTCTACAGATTGTCAAGAAATAATTCAATTGTCTTTTGAAGAGCAAAAAGAACTTCGAAAAGGAAAAGGAAATAGCAATAAAATCTTTAAAAAAGGACGAAGTGAAGTTTTGAAATTTAAGAAGTAATTCAATTCTAAAAGATATTTAAAAGCTCTCAATTTTTGAGAGCTTTTTTT
>CAXBIR010000068.1:0-17346 GCA_963975825.1 uncultured Polaribacter sp. | reverse complement strand
CCCCCTCGGTGTAAACGAGGTGCTCTGAACCAACTGAGCTAATTGCCCTAAGCGGGTGCAAATATAATATATTTTTACAATTACACAAGATAAAATAACAAATAATCTAAACCTAGATTTATAAACTACATGTAAACGAAAAAATCCCTCACAAAATGTGAAGGATTTTACTTTGGTGGGCAATGAGGGATTCGAACCCCCGACCCCCTCGGTGTAAACGAGGTGCTCTGAACCAACTGAGCTAATTGCCCTAAGCGGTTGCAAATATAACACAGATTTTAAATATACCAAACAAAAATCAAACTTTCTTTAAATAATTTCTGCCACCACAAATGTACTTCCTCCAACATAAATCATATCTCCTTGATTTGCATTTATTAGCGCACTATCATAAGCCATTTGTACCGATAAATATTTTTTTCCAAATAGATTAAAATCTATTGCATTTTGCTGAAGAATGTCTTCAGAAAGACCTCTAGGTATGTTTGGTTTACAAAAATAGTAAATAGCATTTTCTGGAAAAAGAGGTAAAACCTCACCTAACTTCTTGTCTGAAACAACACCTAAAACTACATGCAACTTTGTAAACTGTTCATTTTTCAATTGATTTAAGACAATTTCTAAACCTTCTTTATTGTGTGCTGTATCACATATAACTTTTGGATTATCTCTAATAATTTGCCATCTACCTTTTAAATTGGTATTTCTAGCAACATTTAACAATCCTTTTTTAATATTTTCATTAGTAACAATAAAGTTTTCTAGTTTTTTAATTGCTGCAACTGCCGTTTTTGTGTTCTTCTGCTGATAATCTCCTAATAAATCTGTTTGGTAATTTTCTAAATTATCTGAAGCAAAATAGATTGGCGAATCACCTTTTTTTGCTTTGGAAATAAAAACATCTTTTACTTCTTCTTGTTCTTCTCCTATAACAACTGGAATATTCTTTTTTATAATACCTGCTTTTTCAAACGCTATTTCAGGTAATGTTTCTCCTAAAAACTGAGTATGATCTAAACCAATATTTGTAATAACTGAGATTTCTGGAATAATAATGTTAGTAGAATCTAGTCTTCCACCTAAACCAACTTCAATAATTGCAATATCTACTTTTTCTGAAGCAAAATAATCAAAAGCCAAACCAACTGTCATTTCAAAAAATGATAGCTTATGTTTTTCTAGAAATACCTTATGCTCTTTTATAAATGATATTACTTTTCTTTTTGGAATTTCTTTACCATTAATTCTAACTCTTTCTGTGAAATTTTTTAAATGAGGAGAAGTATACAAACCAACTTTATAACCAGCTTCTTGTAAAATAGAAGCTAACATATGACTAGTAGAACCTTTTCCGTTAGTACCACCAACATGTATTGCTTTAAACTTCTTCTCAGGAAAGTTTAATTCTTTAGATAATTCTAAAATATTTGTTAAGTCTTTTTTAAACGCAGTTTTACCCTCTCTTTGGTACATTGGTAATTGCGAAAACATCCAATCTAAAGTTTCTTTGTATGTCATATAGTTTTAATAAGACCTTTGTTTTGTTAAAAGGCGACATTTTAAGAAACAAATGTAAGTGATTATTTAGACAAAGAAAATTTATAAATAATAGTTCCTGTTTGAATTCTTGGAGCACCTTTATCTGCATTCCAAGTGGTTTTTAAGGCTGCAGCTTCTGCAGGTTTTGTTAAACAAGGATTTGAATTTGTTGTTCCCTTCTCTCCTGCTACCGCTCTAATAACTTTTCCACTATTATCTACAGTAATTTTAACAACTACAATTCCTTCTTCTTGGCAATCTGGCTGTTCTTTTGGCTTAGACAATGCTTTTCTTCCTGCTAAATTATAATCGCCACCAGAACCATTACCAGTATTTCCATAATATTTAGAAGAATTAGAATCTCCATTTTCTTTTCCTTTAACTCCAGACACTTTATCATCTCCTTCTCCTTTAGGTTCTCCATCGGAAGAATTACCATTTAACAATTTATTTAAAGCATCTTGATTCTCTTTAGATGGTTTTGGCTTAGGCTTTTCTTTTATCGTTTCTTTTTTAACAACCTCTTTTACAGGCTCCTTTTTATTTTCTTTTACTTTTTCTACAACAGGAACATCTTCTGTAGTTTCTTTAGTAATAACTTTTTCTTCGATTATTTCTTTTGAAACTTCTTTTACCTCCTCAATTACCTCTTCTTTCTTTACAACTTCTTTTGTGATTGCTTTTTTTGAATTCACTACAGGTTCACCCATACCAACATTAGAATCTCCAAAATTTATTGCCAAACCATATTCTTCTGGTGGATCTAAATATTGCATTCCATAATTGAAAATTGCAAATACCAACAACAATAAAATTATTGCTGTTATTACTGCTGATTTACGTTTATGTTTGGTTTCTAATATTTTCACTTTATTTGTAAAGAATTATTGTAGCATTTGGTTTATACTATTTTTATTAAATAGGCAATTGCGTTAGGGATTGAATGGCGTGTTTGAGCTCTTTTTTGTTTTTTTTCAAAAAAAGCGAGTAATGAAAGCCCGTTAAAACGCCCAAAAAATTACTTACCTCCTTTTACGGCTAAAATCATTTTTAATTTATTCTTATTTGCAATGTCAATTACTTTCATTACGTTTTTGTAAGGAACATCTTTGTCTCCACGAATAACAATTGTCTTTTTTTTGTCTGCTCCTATCTTTGCTAAAATTTCACTTTCTAGATTATTAGCACTTACTTCTGTTTTATCTATATAAAAAACAGATTTATTAGTAATTGTGATTGCTATAGCTTTACTATTTTCTGTTTTTCCACCAGCTTTTGGTAATAAAACGTCTATTGCACTTACGGTTACTAATGTTGATGTTAGCATGAAAAATATCAATAATAAAAAAACAATATCTGTCATTGAAGACATATTGAATGTTGGATCTACTTTATTTCTTCCTCGTAAATTCATATTATACAGGTTCGTTTAGTAAGTCTAAGAACTCAACAGACTTCGCTTCCATTTGATAAACAACCTTATCTGTTCTAACTACTAAATGATTATAGGTTATATATGCAATGATACCTACAATTAAACCAGCAACAGTTGTTGTCATAGCAGTATATAAACCATCGGAAAGCATTTTTATATCTATTTGGCCACCTGCATTTGCAATTTCATGAATAGCAACAATCATACCTATTACTGTTCCTAAAAAACCAATCATAGGTGCAGCACCAGCAATAGTTGCTAAAACACTTACATTTCTTTCTAATTGATAAACCTCTAATTTACCTGCAGTTTCAATAGCAGTATTTATATCTTCTAAAGGTTTTCCTATTCTAGAAATACCTTTAGCTATTAAACGAGCTGTTGGTGTATTTTTACTTTCACAAAGAGACTTTGCAGCATCTAATTGTCCGTTAGAAACAAAATCTTTTATCTGGTTCATAAAATCTTTATCTACTTTAGATGCTGCTTTAATAGCAAAAAAGCGTTCAAAATAAATGTATAAACCAACTGCTAGAAGCACAAAAAGAATTCCAATAATTATTTGTCCTCCTAAACCACCATCCATAATTAATTTATAGATTGATAATGTTTTTTCTTCGGAAACTGTTTCTTCTAACAACTCTTTATTTTCTTGAAAAAATGACAACATTTACTATTCTTTTTAAGTTCTTAACTATTAACGACTTTTCTTTTTTTAAATTGTTTTAAATTAGAAAAGACCTCTTTTATTATCAAAAAAAATGCCATTTCAAACAAACCTGAAATGGCATTTTTAATTTTTAAATATATTTTATTAAAATAAAGTTCTTGTAACCATAAAGGCAGCAGAACCAACTACAAAACCAATAAATGCTAACCAAGATATTTTTTTGAAATACCAGAAAAAATCAATTTTTTCCATTCCCATTGCAACAACTCCTGCAGCAGAACCTATAATTAACATAGAACCACCTGTTCCTGCAGAAAAAGCAATAAAGTGCCATAATTCATTATCTATTGGCTCAGAAAACATTCCTAAACTTGCCGCAACTAAAGGTACATTATCTATAACTGCAGAACCAACTCCTAATAACATAACTACTAAATCTGAAACTCCTGTAGTACCTGCAACATGCATTTCTGTACCCATCATTGGAACTGATTCTTGTAAAGTAGAAGCAAAATTAAATAAGATTCCTAAAGATTCTAAAGCAGCTACTGCCATTAAAATTCCTAAGAAAAATAAAATACTTGGCATCTCAATTTTAGATAAAGATGCATGAACTGGACTATGATGTGCACTAGACTCATGTTCTTCTGCTTCTTCACCTTCTATACTAGATATAGAAAATTTAGAATTACTAAAAATCTCAGCAAAAGTAGCAACTACCGCTAAAGACAACATCATACCTACATAAGGAGGTAAATGAGTAATTGTTTTAAAAATAGGTACAAATACAATAGCACCTAAACCTAAATATAACATTCTTGCACTGTGAGGACTTTTTGGCTTTTCTTCTTCTTCTTCAAAATCTATTTCACCTTTAAAAGCAGGTAAAAAAGATGCTATAAATGAAGGAACAACCATACATAATAAAGAAGGAATTAATAAATATTCTATTAACTTTAAAGTAGTTACTTTTTTACCAATCCAAAGCATTGTTGTAGTAACATCACCAATTGGAGACCAAGCCCCACCAGCATTTGCTGCGATAATAATTAAACCTGCAAACCAAATTCTTTCATCTCTATTTTTTACAATTTTCTGTAAAATTGAAATTAACACAATTGTTGCAGTAAGATTATCTATAATTGCAGATAAAATAAAAGCTAAAATTGAGAAAATCCACAAAATTTTAGATTTCTTTTTTGTTTTAATAAAGCTTTTTATTGTTGAGAATCCATCGAAATAATCAATAATCTCTACAATTGTCATTGCTCCTAAAAGGAATACTAAAATTTCTGCTGTTTTACCTAGATGGTGTAATAGTGTTTCCTCTACTAAATGAAGCTTATCTTCATGAACCATACTACCAAAACCTTCAACTAAGGCATGTTTACTAGAATCGAACCATGTTGTAAAATTATCTACACCCAAAGCAACTAATGCCCAACATACAGCCATCATAATTAAGGCTGGTATAAGTTTATCTAATTTTATATTGTGTTCTAAGGTAATGGCCAAATACCCCATTACAAATACTATAATAATTACTGATTCCATATTCTCTTATTTAATTTATATCAATTGTTTAAGCGCTATTTCAAACGCAGTTGAACATATTTTTGTTTTAGATGCACTCTTTTTAAAGGTATTCTGTAATGCTTTTTTAATAATATCAGATGTATCATCAAAAATAGCTTTGTCTTGCATTGGTAATTCTACTCTTGCCTCCATTAAATAAGCAAAAACTCTAGCAATACCACAATTAGAAATAAAATCTGGCAGCAAACTTAAGTGATTATCTGTATATTCCATAATTGGTCCAAAGAAAATTTCTTTATCTGCAAAAGGAACATTTGCTCCTGGAGATATAACCTCTAATCCAGTATCTATCATTTGTTGAACTTGATCTCTAGAAACTAATCTAGAAGCAGCTGCAGGAATAAAAACCTCTGCTGGTAAGCTCCAAATTTTTTCATTAATTTCATCAAAAGGAATCATGTCTTTAGAAACTAATTTATTTCCATCTTTAGATAAAAATAAATTCGTCATTTCTTCCATAGAAAAACCTTCTTCATTTATTAAACCACCATCTCTATCTATAATACCAACAACTTTAGCACCTAACTGTGTTAAATAATAAGCTGCGGCAGAACCTACATTTCCAAATCCTTGTACAATTGCTCTTTTACCTTCAATCTGGCCTCCATAAATATTATAATAGTGTTTTACTGCTTCTGCAACACCATAACCAGTTAACATATCTGCAACTGTATACTTTCTAGATAAATCTGGAGAAAAATATTTGTTTTCTATTACTTTTATGACACCTAAACGAAGCTGACCAATTCTATTAATTTTATCTGCTTCTGTTGGTTTAAAATGCCCATTAAAAATACCTTCTTGAGGATGCCAAACACCACAGTCTTCTGTAATAGGAATTACGTCTTTATCTGCGTCTACATTTAAATCTCCTCCGGTACCATAATAATGTTTTAATAAAGGGGTTACAGCTTTATACCAACGCTCTAAAACTTCTCTTTTTCTAGGATCGTTAGGATCGAAGTTAATACCAGATTTAGCACCACCAATTGCTGGTCCAGAAACAGTAAACTTAACTTCCATTGTTTTTGCTAAAGATAAAACTTCATTTTTATCTAAACCTTTTCTCATTCTTGTTCCTCCACCTGCTGCACCACCTCGCAAAGAATTTATAACGGTCCATCCTTCTGCATCAGTTTCTTGATCTTTCCAGTGAAAAACAATTTCTGGCTGCTTATTTTCGTATTTTTTTAATAATTCTTTCATCTTATTTCTTTATAAATTTTCAACTAAATTTCTATTTTCTTCAATGCAATTTTTACGACATTTCTTTTCCTAGAGAAGTTAAAGTTGATTCATCTTTTAAAATATTTTTAGAATTATTAATAATTAAACTGACCTCTACAAACTTAATCTAAAAAAAACAATTCCTAAAACTTTTTAAATCAAAAACTAAGGTAAAAAAATCACACCCGAAGAATGGTTTTTACTAGCACCTGTTACACTTTGCAAGCAATTAACCTGATTATCAATTTTTAAAACCCCTAAAAAAGCAAATATTAACGCTTCTTTATAGTTTATTAAGGCATCTGATGATTCTACAACTTTAACATTTGTATAACATTTTAACCTTTCCATCAAGAAAGAATTATAAACACCACCACCTGTTATTAAGACAGCTTTAGAGTCTTTTATGATTTTTGCAATTTGAATTGCAACATGCTCTACAAAAGTTCTTAAAACAGAAGAAACATCAACTTCAAACTTATTTATTAAAGGAAAAATTTCTTTCTGAACCCATTCTAATCCTAAAGATTTTGGTGGTTTTCTGCTATAAAAGTCCAACGAATTTAAAGCATCTAAAAGCTCTTGATTTAATTTTCCTTCGGAAGCAATTTTACCAGAAGCATCATACTCTAAACCAATTTTGTTAGCATAAAAATTTAAAACAATATTTACTGGGCAAATATCAAAAGCAACTCGCTGGTTATTTTTATTAAAGGACACATTAGAAAAACCACCTAAATTTAAACAAAAATCAAATTCAGAAAACAACAACTCATCTCCTATTGGCACCAAAGGAGCTCCTTGTCCGCCTAACTTAACATCTTGAGTTCTAAAATCGCAAACTACTTTTTGTTTTGTAATTTTTGCAATTTCTTTACCAGAACCAACTTGTAAAGTAATACCTTTTTCTGGTTGATGTAAAATTGTATGTCCGTGAGAAGCAATAAAATCTAAAGTTTCAATCTTATAATTATGAATAAAATTATTTAGTACAGCTCCTAAATGTTTACCATAACTAATATCTAACTGCAATAATTCTTCAGAAGAAAAATGAATTCCATTCTGTAACATTTGCTTCCATTCTAAAGAATAAGCAACTGTTTCTGAAGCTAATATTTTAAAATTTTTATAGCTATTTTTCAAGAACTTAACATACACTAAATCTATTCCGTCTAATGAAGTTCCAGACATTAAACCTATTGCATAAATTTCATTTATATTCATATCTGTAAAATTAACAAATGTCTATTGAAAATATGTTACGAAATCGATATCTTTGAAGTCGAATATTACGAATATAATAAAAATATAAAATGGATTTTAGTTTAACAGAAGAACACATCATGATTCGTGATGCTGCAAGAGACTTTGCACAAACAGAATTATTACCTGGCGTTATCGAAAGAGATAACAAGCAAGAATTTCCGAATGAATTAGTAAAGAAAATGGGAGATTTAGGCTTTATGGGAATTATGGTAGACCCAAAATATGGAGGAAGCGGAATGGATGCCACTTCTTACGTATTAATTATGGAAGAACTTTCTAAAATAGACGCTTCTGCCTCTGTAATAGTTTCTGTAAATAACTCTTTAGTTTGTTACGGCTTAGAATCTTATGCTTCAGAAGAACAAAAACAAAAATACTTAACAAAATTAGCAACAGGAGAATTTGTTGGTGCTTTTTGTTTAAGTGAACCAGAAGCAGGCTCAGATGCAACTTCACAAGCAACAACTGCAGAAGATAAAGGAGATCATTATATAATTAATGGAACTAAAAACTGGATCACAAGTGGTGGTCGTGCAGATGTATATTTAGTAATTGCACAAACAGACAGAGAAAAAGGACATAGAGGTATTAATGCTTTTATTGTAGAAAAAGGTACAGAAGGTTTTCACGTAGGTCCTAAAGAAGATAAATTAGGAATTAGAGGCTCAGACACACACACTTTACAGTTTAACGACGTTAAAGTACCAAAAGAAAACAGAATTGGTGAAGATGGTTTTGGTTTTAAATTTGCCATGAAAACACTTTCTGGTGGTAGAATTGGTATTGCTGCACAAGCATTAGGTATAGCTGCAGGTGCTTATGAATTAGCGTTAAAATACTCTAAAGAACGTAAAGCTTTTGGTACAGAAATTTGCAATCACCAAGCAATTGCTTTTAAATTAGCAGATATGCATACAGAAATTGAAGCTGCTAGAATGTTAGTAATGAAAGCTGCTTGGGACAAAGACCAAGGTAACAATTACGATATGTCTTCTGCTATGGCTAAATTATACGCAAGTAAAGTAGCAATGGAACACACTGTAGAAGCTGTACAAATTCACGGTGGAAATGGTTTTGTAAAAGACTACCATGTAGAACGTTTAATGCGTGATGCAAAAATTACTCAGATTTATGAAGGAACTTCTGAAATTCAGAAAATTGTAATTTCTAGAGGAATTATTAAAGGATAATAACACCTTATATATAATGTACAAAAATCCATCTTTTTAAAAGGTGGATTTTTTTTTGCGCAACCTTTCAGGTCAGGCTTTACACACTCGCTTTTTATTCATTCTTCATAAAAGAGCTCAGACAAAGGCTTCAATCCTTTGCGCGTGCTTGCTTGCAAACTACATCTCTAACTCTATATTAAATAATTGCAAACCAGAAGATGGTGCTATATTCCTCATAAACTTCCTATCGTTATCCTCTTTTAATGAAGCTTCAATAAAACCTAAATCTAAATTACCTTTACCAACCTCAAAAAGAGTTGCCATCATTAATCTTATTTGATAACGCAAGAATCCTTTACCTTTAACTTTAAGAATATAAGATTTTTCTGGAAAAAAATTTGCTGTCAAAATATCATTTTCAACAATTTCACACGAATCTATTACTCTTTTAAATACAGTCTGCTCACTGGGTTTTGTACAATATTTATGAAAATAATGCTCTCCTTCAAATAAATTAGCGGCCTCTATCATCATATTAATATTCAACTGTTCATTAATATTTACAAAAAAAGGAGCTGCAAAAGGATGGTTTTTATCACCAAAAGAAAAGTAATAATGATACTCTTTAACCTTAGAAGCTTGTATTACATTAAAACTTGTTGCTACTTTTTTAATAGAAACAGCTCTAAAATCTGGCGAAAAATTAGAATTTAAAGATTCTATAAATAAATCCTCATTAATTTCAGAATTTCTAAATAACTGCAAATAATAAGAATTAGCAGACACCTTAGCATCTGTTCTTCCTATTCCTATTGTTTTAAAGTTAAAGTCCTCAAAAACATAAGATAAAGATTTATCAACCATATCATGTAAAGTTTTTGCATTTGTCTGTTTTTGCCAACCAGAAAATCTAAAACCTAAAAATTCTAAGCCTATTATGTAAGAAAATGAATATTTCATAGGTGCAAAAGTACAATAATTACATATTTTTTTACAAAACATGCATTTTTATGAATATCCCAAATTTATAGTTCACTTTTTTACGAACCCAATATTTTACACCTTTGAAAAAGAGTAAAATACACTTATCTCAATTTAACCCCTATTTTTTTGAGGGGTACATGTTAAAAAACAATCTTTTAGAAAAACACACCCCTTGCCTATTAAGATTTAATATATACATTTGAACCGTTCAATTATAATAATTAAATCAATTAAACTAAAAGAATACTATTATGAAAAAAATTATTTTTACTTTATTATTAGCAAGTAGCTTAGTAATAACAGGACAAGAAAAAGAAGACAAAGGAACCTTTACTTTAAGCGGAACTGTAGATGTATATCATAGTAGCAATCTAAAAGACAACTCTTTAGGGTCTATAGGTATTTTATCTGATGTACCAGCAAATGGTTTTGGTTTAGGTATGGTAAATACTATTTTTTCTTATGAAAAAGGAAAAGCAGGTGTTGTTGCAGACTTAGCTTATGGGCCAAGAGCAAATGCAGCAAATGCTTATGAAGGAGCAATTAATCAATTATATGCATACTATAAAGCTTCTGAAAAAGTAACATTAACTTTAGGACAGTTTAATACTTTTTATGGTTATGAAGTAATTTCTCCAGCAGGAAACTTTAATTATTCTGTTTCTTATTTATTTAATGCAGGTCCTTTTTCTCATACAGGTTTAAAAGTAGACTATGCAGCATCAGAAGATTTATCTTTTATGTTCGCAATTACAAATCCTCATGGAATTACTGCAGGTGCTAACCCAACAAACGATTATCAATTAGGTTTCCAAACCGGTTACAAAGGTCAGTTCTTTAATTTAGCTTATGGTGCAGATGGTTTTGGATTTACAGATGTTTTATATTTAGATTATACAGGTGGTTTTGACGTGTCTGAATCATTTTTCTTAGGACTAAATGCTGCTTATTCAAATTCTAGTGACGCAGATTCTGGTTACCAAGGAGTTGCTTTATACTTACAAAACACTTTTTCTGACAAATTCTCTTTAGGTTTAAGACCAGAATTTTATACTACTACTTCTGGTGCAGGAGACTCTAGTGTAACAGCTTTTACTTTAACAGGAAATTACACACTAACAAGCAGTTTAGTTGTTATTCCAGAAATAAGATACGACACTTCAGATGATGGTTTAGTACCATTTGGAAAAAGCGTTACTGGTGCAACAATAGCTGCAGTTTATTCTTTCTAAAAAATCAAATTAATAAAAAGTCAACTAACTAAAAATTTATAAATATGAGTTTATTCTTAACATTATTACAAGATACTCCAACAACAGAAGTTGCCAAAGCTGTTGAACAAATAAATGGAGATATGGGAATGCTATGGATGCTAATTGCAGGTATCTTAGTTTTCTTAATGCAAGCTGGTTTCACATTAGTAGAATCTGGTATGACTAGATCTAAAAACGCAGTAAACATTGCAATGAAAAACCTATTAGACATTTGTGTAGGTTCATTAACTTTTTGGTTAGTTGGTTACTCTTTAATGTATGGTGATACTTCTAATGGATGGTTCTTTTGGAGCGGTTTATTCCAAGGAGAAGGCGCAGATTTATTCTTTCAAACTATGTTTGCCGCAACAACTGCAACAATAGTTTCTGGTGCAATTGCTGGTAGAACAAAATATTCAACTTACATTATTTTCTCTGTTGTTATGACAGCTGTTATTTATCCTATTTCTGGTGGATGGCAATGGCAAGGTAGTGGTTGGTTAACAGAAATGGGCTTTATTGATTTTGCAGGTTCGTCAATAGTACATTCTGTAGGTGGTTGGGCTGCATTAGTAGCTGCATTTATGGTAGGTCCAAGAATTGGAAAATATGTAAACGGAAAAGTTTTACCTATTCCAGGTCACAATCAAGTTTTAGCAACTTTAGGAGTTTTTATTCTTTGGTTTGGTTGGTTTGGTTTTAATGGTGGTTCTCAACTAGCTTGGGGTGGCGCAGATGCAACTGCTGCTTCAAACGTTGTTTTAATTACAAACTTATCTGCAGCAGCAGGTGGTCTTGGAGCATTAATTACAACTTGGATTTGGTATGGTAAACCAAATTTAGCACAAACTTTAAACGGTTCTTTAGCTGGTTTAGTTAGTATAACTGCAGGTTGTGGTAACATGACTGCTGGAGGTGCTGTGTTAGCTGGTTTAATTGGAGGTATAATAGTTGTATTTTCTATTGAATTTATAGAAAAGAAATTAAAAATTGATGATGCAATTGGTGCAGCTTCTGTACATGGTGTTGCTGGTGCTTGGGGAACTTTAGTTATTGGTCTTTGGGGTGTAGATGGTGATACTGCAATTGGATTATTTAATGGTGGTGGCGCTTCGCAATTAGGAGTGCAAGCAACAGGAGTTTTAGCTTATGCTGCTTGGGCAATAGCTTTATCTTTTATCGTTTTAGGAATTTTAAAAGCAACTATGGGACTTAGAGTTTCTAAAGAAGTAGAAATAGAAGGTTTAGATATATCTGAACATGGATCTATTGCGTATCCTGGTAAAAGAGTTAGAGATTTTGAAGAAGACAAATAGGTCTAATTTTAAAATAAAAAAATAAATAAAAATCACACAACTTAAAACTTGTGTGATTTTCTACGAAAAAGAATTTTACATTATAATAGCAGAATAAAACAATTAACTATATAATTTAAAAATGAAAAAAATAGAAGCAATAATAAGAAAATCAAAATTTACTGCAGTTAAAGAGGCTTTGCATGATGTTGGTGTAAATTTTTTCTCTTATTGGGACGTTACTGGATTAGGAAACGAACAAGAAGGTCATGTTTACAGAGGCGTAAGTTACAGTACTAGTGATATTCAAAGAAGATACTTATCTATAGTGGTAAATGATAATTTTGAAGAAATAACCATAGAAACAATTTTAAAAGCAGCCTCTACTGGAGATGTAGGTGATGGAAAAATTTTTGTAAGTGACATTAACGAAGCCTACAGAATTAGAACAGGTGAAAAAGGAGGGAAAACTTTAAATTAAAATATTACAATATTAGTTATTATGGAATTATTTACAATTAACAATGTATGGATGATGATCTGTACTGCACTAGTTTTCTTCATGCATTTAGGTTTTGCATTTCTTGAAATTGGGTTAACAAGACAGAAAAACACAATTAACATTCTATTTAAAAACATATTTATAATTACAGTTGGTTTACTTCTATATGCGTTAGTGGGTTTCAACTTAATGTACCCAACTTGGGGTGCAAATTCTGCCGGTTATTTAGGAGATTTTATATTCGGAATTTCAGCACCTTTAAAGGACGGAGTTTTAGATTTAACTTATAATGAAGGTTATACATATTGGACAGATTTCTTGTTTCAGGGTATGTTTGCAGCAACAGCTGCAACAATAGTTTCAGGAGCAGTAGCAGAAAGAATGAAAATTCTTCCATTTATGATTTTTACAATTTTGTACGTAGGTTTTGTTTACCCAATTGCGGGTTCTTGGAAATGGGGTGGAGGATTTTTAGACCAACTTGAAACTCCCTTTTATGATTTTGCAGGTTCAACTTTAGTACATTCTGTTGGTGGTTGGGCAGCTTTGGTTGCTGTATGCTTATTAGGTTCTAGAATTGGAAAATTCAAAAACGGAAAAATACAAGCAATACCTGGTCATAATATACCTATTGCAACTGCGGGAGTTTTAATTCTTTGGTTAGGTTGGTTTGGTTTTAATGGCGGTTCTGTTTTATCTGCAGATCCTGCATTAACATCGTTAACACTTGTTACTACTTGTTTAGCTGCGGCGGCTGGTGGTGTATTTTGTTCGTTAGTTTCTACAATAATGTATAAAAACTTAGATTTAACAATGTTTTTAAATGGTATTTTAGGAGGATTAGTTGCTATAACAGCTGGTGCAGATCAAATGTCTCCTATAGATGCTATAATAATTGGAGCTATTGGTGGTGCTATTATTGTTTTTGCTGTAAGCCTAATTGATAAATTAAAATTAGATGACCCTGTTGGTGCTATTGCTGTTCATTTAGTTTGTGGTATTTGGGGAACATTAGCTGTTGGCTTATTTGGAAACTTAGCAAGTGGAGCACAATTTGTTAGTCAACTTATAGGAATAGCTTCTTATGCCGTTTTCTGTTTATTAACTTCATTCATTATATTATTTACACTAAAGAAAACAATGGGAATTAGAGTTAGCGAAAGAGAAGAGTTAGAAGGATTAGATGCTCATGAACACGGTATGGATGCTTATCCAGATTTTCGTTTAAACGAACATTAAGTAATAACAAAAACATATTTTTTACACCTGCAAATTTCAAAATTTGCAGGTTTTCGTGTTTATTATCATTTTCTCAATATAAAAACGTTTAATTATTGTTATTGAATTATTTTCATTGTTTTTTTGTTTTCATCGTAAAAATAATATTTAAACAACTGAAACGTTAATTTTTTCTCAATAAAAAATATAAATTAGCGAATATAATTGAATACAATATGGAGAAACAAGGATTATACTTACCAGAGTTTGAACATGAAAATTGCGGTGCTGGCTTCATCTGTAATTTGAATGGAGAAAGAACAAATCAAATTATACATGATGCCCTAGAAATACTAGTAAAACTAGAGCATAGAGGTGGTGTTAGTGCAGATGGAAAAACAGGAGATGGAGCAGGTTTATTAATAGATATTCCTCATGATTATTTTAAGAGAGTTTGTGGTTTTCCTATACCTAACCAAAGAGAATATGCTGTTGGTATGGTATTTCTTCCAAAGTTATCCAATCAATATAATTTTTGTAAAACAACGTTCGAAAACGAACTAAAAAATCAAGGATTAGCAGTTTTAGGATGGAGAGAAGTTCCTGTAGATTCTTCTCAATTAGGAGAAATCGCTTTAGCTTCAGAACCTAATATAGAACAACTTTTTATTGGTAAAACTGATGAAATAGATGAAGCTACTTTTAAAGCTAAATTATATGCAGCCAGAAAAATAGCAGAACATACAATTAGGAAATCTAAAATTTCTGAGAGTAAATATTTTTACATTCCTAGTTTATCTATTACTACTATAATCTATAAGGGTATAATAATGCCAGAAGATATTGGTCCTTATTATAAAGATTTACAGGAAATAGATTTGGTTACCCGTTTAGCATTGGTGCACCAACGTTTTTCTACAAATACAATGCCTACTTGGGAGTTAGCTCAACCTTTTAGACACATGTGCCAAAACGGAGAAATTAATACGTTACGTGGTAATGTTAGTAGAATGCGTGTTCGTGAAGAAATCATGAAAAGTGATGTTTTTGGACCACAAATAGATAAATTATTTCCAATTATTTTACCGGGAAAATCAGATTCTGCTTCTATGGATATGGTAGTAGAATTATTAACACATACAGGTAGATCTTTACCTGAAATTATGATGATGATGATTCCTGAAGCCTGGGAAAAACATGCAACAATGTCTAAAGAGCGTAAAGCTTTTTATGAATATAATGGCTGTATTATGGAACCTTGGGATGGACCTGCATCTGTACCTTTTACAGATGGGGATTATATTGGTGCATTATTAGACAGAAACGGTTTAAGACCTTCTAGATATACAGTTACTAAAAGCGGAAGTTTAATTATGTCTTCAGAAATTGGTGTAGTAGATGTTGCGCCAGAAGATGTGAAAGAACATGGTAGATTAGAACCAGGAAAAATGTTCTTGGTAGACATGAATGAAGGTAGAATTATAGAAGATGAAGAAATAAAAAGTAAAATTGTTTCTGAAAGACCATATCAAGAATGGTTAGATAAAACTCGTTTACATTTAAAAGATGTTCCTTATACAAATGAAACTTGTCCAATAGAAACAATAGATATTAAAACACGTCAGCGTTTATTTAATTATACTTTTGAAGATATACAAGAAGTTATTACACCAATGGCACAAGTTGGTAAAGAAGCTTTAGGTTCTATGGGAATTGATACTCCTCTAGCAGTTTTATCAGATAGACCTCAATTAATCTCAAACTATTTTAAACAATTATTTGCTCAAGTTACAAACCCTCCATTAGATGGTATTCGTGAAAACATAGTAACAGATATTAGTTTAAATTTAGGAAAAGATAGAAATATTTTTAGCATTACAGATAGACAATGTAGAAAGTTAAGAATACAAAATCCGGTTATTTCCAATGCCGATTTAGAAAAAATTAGATCTATAGATATTGAAAGTTTTAAAGCAGAAACTATAGAAATACTATATCCAAAAGCACAAGGTTTAAATGGATTAGAGAATGCTTTAGACAAAATAATCATTCAAGTAGAAAAAGCAATTGAAAAGAAAAATAATATTATTATTCTTTCAGATAGAGGTGTAAACCAAGAATTTGCTCCAATACCTGCATTATTAGCTTGCTCTTTTGTAAATCATCAATTAAATCGTTTACGTAAAAGATCTTATTTCGATATTATTATTGAATCTGCAGAACCTAGAGAACCACATCATTTTGCTACCTTATTTGGTTATGGCGCAAGTGCTGTAAACCCTTACATGGTTAACGAAATTATTAGAATGCAAGTAAAAGAAGGCTTCATTACTAATATGAATGAGCAAGAAGCGGTAGATAATTTTAATAAAGCTATTGGAAAAGGAATTCTAAAAGTGATGAATAAAATTGGAATTTCTACACTACATTCTTATAGAGGTTCACAAATTTTTGAAATAGTAGGATTTAACTCTCCTTTTGTAGAAAAATATTTTCCATATACAGCTTCAAGAATTGAAGGTATTGGTTTATATGAAATAGAAAAAGAAATAGACCAACGTTATAAACAAGCTTACCCAGATAATCTAATTGACAAAAACTTAGGTTTAAATGTTGGTGGAGATTATAGATGGAGAAGAAATGGTGAACGTCATTTATTTAACCCAACAACGGTTTCAAAATTACAACAAGCTGTAAGGTTAAGCGATCAGGCTAGTTATGATGTCTATGCAAAAACAATTAACGAACAGTCAGAAAGTTTAATGACAATTCGTGGTTTGTTTCAATTTGATAACTTAGATCCAATTCCATTAGAAGAAGTAGAACCTTGGACAGATATTGTAAAACGTTTTAAAACAGGAGCGATGTCATATGGTTCAATTTCTAGAGAAGCACATGAAAATTTAGCAATTGCAATGAATAGAATTGGAGGAAAATCTAATTCTGGTGAAGGTGGTGAAGATAGAAAGCGTTTTCAAAAAGATATAAATGGTGATAGTAGAAATTCTGCTATTAAACAAGTTGCATCTGGTAGATTTGGGGTTACTTCTCATTATTTAACCAATGCAAAAGAGATTCAAATAAAAATGGCCCAAGGGGCTAAACCTGGTGAAGGTGGACAGTTACCTGGTGAGAAAGTTTTACCTTGGATTGCAGCAGCAAGAAATTCAACTCCATTTGTAGGTTTAA